>JAODNL010000361.1 GCA_025465405.1 Pseudonocardiales bacterium
TCCCTTACCCGGGGATCCCGTTCTGCGGCACTCCGGTCAAGGGCTCGTAGAGCAACCAGTTCGTGGCAACACCCAGCCGGTTGTGACCGGCGGCCGTGGCCCGATCCCGTGACGGGATCGGGCCACGGTCTCCCCGGCTGGGGCAACCCTGACGCAGCTACGAGTCCGGCGCTTCGGCGCCGCGCCCATCCCACTTCGCGTTGCCGGCCAAGAGGTGCCTGATGAACCTTCCCAGCGTGGGGATCCCGTCTCGTACGCGGTGCAGGACCGCATCGCTCGGATCACGCTGAATCGGACGAAATCGCTTAACGCCATAAACGCCGCCGTTCATCGCGGCATCTCCGATCGGTTGACCGAGGCGACCGCCGACGATCGAGTGCGCGTCATCGTATTGGCCGGTTCCGGTCGAGCGTTGCGACCGAGAGTGCGCAATTCGGAGAGGTGGAGATCGATCACGGTTGGTCACCGCCGATTCTCGTGACGCCCGTCCCGACGACCAACTCGACGCTCAGGTCGCCTCAGTGTGCAACCGCCTAGTCGGATTGAGCGGCCCGGCCCTAGCCAAGAACAAGCGGTAGGTCAGCGCCGGCTACGAGATGGCGAAATTCATACCCGCGCTGAACCTGTCCGAGGAGATGGGCCTGCGCTGAGCCGCGGTCGGCCGCCGTTACTTCGACTCATGATTCGACGTCCCTCAATACGGCTGTGCTCGAGGTGTTGGCTGGTTCTCGGCGTGAGGCTTCGCGGCCTAGCCGGCCAGTGAATGGATCTCCCGGCGCCCCGCACGGCCGGCGCGAGCAAACGCACGCGACGGGTAGCGCCGAGAATCTCCTTGTATAGGGCCGATTCCGGCTCAGGGCTGACGTCGGGACGTGTGCGATTTCATAGTCTGCGATGCCAAGCTGCAACCCGGCCGTAACACGATCGAGACTCAGATGGTTGACATATCGGGGCCGCCGAAAGATGCTCTGTGGACGCACAACGGTTTCACTGTTCTCGTACGTTCAAAGTTTCTCCGCGCTGTCGGATCTTCCGGCTCCGCGCTTATCAGAGGAGACGTATGAACAGGCGTGGATGGCTCGGAGTGATCGCGGTGGTAGCGGCGGGGGCGCTGTTGGCGGCGTGCAGTTCGTCGTCGAAGTCGACCGGCACCGGTGGCGGCGGTGCTAGCGGGAGTAGTGGCTCAAGCGGCGGCGCTGGAACCACCTACAAGATCGGGGTCCTGATCGACGAGACCGGTCTGGCTGCCGGTACCTATGCGACGACGTCGGAGAAAGGCGTCAAGGCGGCCTTCGCCGCGGTGAACGCGGAAATGCACAACGGCGCCAAGCTCACCTACGTCACTGCCGACACGCAATCGACACCGGCCGGAGCGCTGAGCGCGGCCCAATCGCTGGTGCAGCAGCAGCACGTGTTCGCGATCCTGCCGCTGACCTCGGCGTTCTTCGGGGCGCAGCCGTACCTGACCAAGGCGGGCGTGCCGGTGGTCGGGCCGGGCATCGATGGTCCGGAATGGTTCAACCAGGCCCACACCAATCTCTTCAACACCTTCGGTGAGTACGACGAGAACCTGTCCACGACGGCGTACGGCATGTTCATGAAAGCCCAGGGCGTGACCACCTGCGGTTCGATTGGCTCGAGCAACATTCCCAGCGTCACGAGTGCGGCCAAGGGCTTCATGGCCTCGTGCAAGCTGGCCGGGTTGAAGACCTCGACCATCAGCACGACGATTCCCTACGGCGGCACCGACATCGGCGCGATCGCGCTGCAGATGAAGGCCGACGGTGTGGACGGCCTGGAGTCGCCGCAGTCGAATAACACCGCGTATGCGCTGGTGGCCCGGCTCAAGCAGCTGGGTGTCAACCTGAAGGTGACGCTCATCGCCATCGGCTACGGCAGCGACACCCTGGACTCCCCGGCGACGGTGGCGGCGGGCCAGGGCCTGGGCTTCACCCCTGAGGGAGCGCCGATCGAGCTCAACACCCCGGGCGCGCAGAAGTTCAAGGCTGCTCTCGTGGCCGGCGGCATCACCGGGCCGCCGACCTACCCCGAGCAGGTCTCATACCAGGCCGCACAGGCGTTCCTGGCCGGATTCCAGGCCGCTAACAAGAGCAACGTCTCCCGGCAGGAGTTCATGACCGCGTTGCGAGGGGTCAAGGACTTCGACGCTGCCGGCGAGCTGGCTCCAGCCAAGATCGACTTCTCCAAGTACGGCGGCCCGAGCATGGGTGGCTGCATCTGGCCGGTCAAGCTCACGGGTAACCAGTTCGTGCCCTTCAACGGTATCCCGGTCTGCGGTACCACGGTCACGCCGTAGGCCAACCACGTTGATACGCGCTACGGAACCAGTCGTGTCCGGCCCCTTTCGAGGGCCGGACACGAGGTCCTGGACGGGTATGGCCAAGTTGTTGCAAGAAAGAAAGTCCAACCTTTCCTGATTCACGGAGGTGATGTTCGGCTATGTCGAAGGTGAAGATCACAACGGATATCGACCGTAAAGGGTTCGAGCTGGAAGTCGATGAGCTTTCCGGCGGCGGATTCATCGCTACCGAACCGGGCTTCAACGGGATTCAGCCCGGCCAGCTCACCAAGTCCTACGTCAACGGAACGGTGCACTGGGCCCAGCGCCGCGGCAACCGCCTCGCCTTTCTGCCCGACTGATTCGGGAGCGCGATGGATCACCGATGGATCGGGTCATTGTCGGTCTCGGTCGTCGGCCTGGGTTGCAACCAGCTCGGCACACCACGCTGCGATCGCGAGCAGAGCCAGAAGGTAGTCGACGCGGCGCTGGCCGCCGGGATCACGTTCTTCGACACCGCCGACGTATACGGCGGTAACTACGCCGATCCCACCGACCTCACCGGCTGGGGCGCCTCGGAACAAGCCCTGTGCGCGGCGTTGCGCAACCGTCGAGATCAAGTAGTCATCGCCACCAAATTCGGAGCGGTTCCGCCCTACGCGGGTACGGGTGAGGGCGGCAACGGTCGGCGCTGGGTTCGAGAAGCGCTCGAAGGCAGTCTGCGGCGGCTCGACACCGACTACGTCGACCTGTTCCAGATCCACTTTCCCGATCCTCAGACGCCCATCGATGAGACCCTCGATGCGCTGCGCGAGCTGGTCCAGGTCGGCAAGGTCCGAGAGATCGGCTGCACGAATTTCGCCGGGACCGCTTTTGCTGACATTGCGGCCCGGGCTCGCGACCACGGCATGGAACTGGCCAGCGCCCAGAGTCAGCTGAACTTGCTGCAGCAAGCGGCCCTCGACGATGTGCTGCCGGAGTGCGAAAAATTGGATATCGCCTTTCTGCCCTACTACCCGCTCGCGCGCGGCTTGCTCACCGGTCGCTACCGACGCCACCAGCCGTCCGGCGGTTCGTCCGACCGCGTGGGGCGGCTGAACGAACTCGGCGACGAGGCCCGGGATCGATTGCTCACGGCCGAGACCTTCGATCGCCTCGACGGGTTGTCCGAATTCGCAACCGAGCGTGGCCACTCGTTGCTGGAACTTGCATTCGGGTGGTTACTGGTTCATCCGACGGTGGCCACGGTGATCGCCGGGGCATCGCAGCCGGCTCAGGTCGTCGCCAATGTGAAAGCCGCGACGTGGGCGATGTCCGAATCGGACGTCGGAATTGCGACGACGCTCGCCGCCGTCCCCACGTGAGAAATCGCTTGTTGTTCGGGTCACAGCGCTCGACGGCGGCTCTGGTTAGGGTTAGGGAATTCGCTTGCAAGCGAAAGCCGAGCCGCAGCTCGCTGGGCGACTACTCAGCCACTAGGGCGATATGACCTCAGATTCGAGCGGTGTAGCCACCGGCCTTCTCGTCGTCGACACGAGATGGTCCAAAAGCGTGTGGGCGCTGCTGGTCGTGTTGTGTGGTGCGTTGTTTCTCGACGGGCTGGACGTCTCGATGGTCGGGGTCGCCTTGCCGTCGATCGGACGCGGGCTGCACCTGAGCGCACGGGCGTTGCAGTGGATCGTCAGCGGCTACGTCTTGGGGTACGGCGGAATGTTGCTGCTCGGCGGACGTACGTCGGATCTGCTCGGCCGCCGCAGCGTATTCCTCGTCGCCGTCTCGGTATTCGCCTCTGCCTCGGTGGTCAGCGCCTTCATGACCAACGATCTGGCCCTGGTTGCCTTGCGCTTCATCAAAGGGGCCGGGGCCGCCTTCACCGTGCCGGCTGGGCTTTCGATCCTGACCACGACGTTCGAGGAGGGGCCGGCTCGTAATAAGGCCTTCAGCATCTGGACGGCGTGCGGCGCGACCGGCTTCTCCTCTGGTCTGGTGTTCGGTGGGCTGCTGACCGAACTGGGCTGGCGCGCGACGTTTTTGGTACCGGGGCCGATCGGGCTGGCACTCGTTGCCGCGGGCGCGAAGGTGATCCCTCGGGCAGCGCGCCTCCCGGCGCGACTACACCATTTCGATCTTCCGGGAGCGCTGATCAGTACGGCCGGCCTCATGTTGCTGGTGTTCACCCTGGTCGAGGCGCCGGCGGACGGATGGGCCCGCCCACACATCCTCGTGCTGCTCGCGGCCAGCATCGCCCTACTCCTCGCATTCGTGGCCATCGAGGCTCGGCATCCAACTCCGCTGGTTCGGCTCAGCATCCTGCGCTCACCCCGGCTCGCCCACGCGAACGTATGTGGGGCGGTGATGGCCGGTAGCTACTTCGCCTTCCAGTTCATCACGACGCTGTATCTGCAAGATTCGTTGGGTTGGTCGCCAATCGAGATGGCCGCGGCGTTTTTGCCGACGGGTGTGCTGGTCGGCATCAGCTCGATCTGGCTCGAACAGATACTCGACCGGATCGACAGCATGGTGTTGATCATGGCTGGGCTTACGTTCTTCGTCGCCGCCTACGCCTGGTTCCTGCACGCCAAGATCGGCGACCCTTACCTGGCCTTCATGCTGCCCTCCATGCTGCTGCTCGGACTGGGTTTCGCGTGTACGTTTCCCGCGGTCACGGCCCAGGCGACCAGCGGCGTGGACGACTCCGAGCAGGGCCTGGCCTCCGGCTTGGTCAACACCTGCATGCAGATCGGCGGCGCACTGGTCTTGGCCGTCGTTAGCGGGATTGTGGGCGGCGGCAGAGGAACGCCCGCCCGCGGCACCCCGCTACCCCAGCTGAGCACGGCGATCGTCGTGGTCCTGGCCGTGGCCGCCGCGGGCGCAGTCGCCACCGCCGTTCATCTCCTGCGTGCCGTCGCCGCCGCGCGATCTGTGACCGACCTCGGCTGACCAATCGGCGTTTGCCACGCCGTAATCGATGCGATCCGCGGCCCGCAACACCCAGTGCGGGCGTGCGTAGGGCCTCCTGGTAGGGAATGCCGAACGAGCGATCTTCGTGGGCCGATCAGGCTGGGGCGCCATGCGGCCATGAAGATCCAGGTGCTTTCCGGTTAGGCGATGCCGAGCATCCGGTACATATCGAGGGGGTAGGGCAGCGGCCGTCGGCTGGGCCGGTCGAGCCGGTCGAGCCGGTCGAGCCGGTCGAGCTGCTCGGCATCGAGCTGACAGCCCTCGGCGGCCAGGTTGTCGTCGAACTGGTCGACATTGCGGGCGCCGATGATGAGCGCCGTGACTCCGGGCCGGATGCAGAACCGAGTTCAACACGACCTGGGCCGGTCTGCGGCCCAGCTCACTGGTCACGTCGGCCACGGCTTGGGCCACCTGCAGGTTGTGTTCGCTCAACTGACGCTGGGCCCGGGCCTCCGGGATGTCCTCGGCCGTGCCGCGTTGATACCCGTCGGCGGTGTCGACGAAGTTGCCGCCGGCCTCGAGGTAGCGCCCGGCCGGCGGCGGCGTCGGCTTCCTTGCGAAGGTCATCGTCCCCAGGCACAGGGCGCTGACGCGCACACCGGTCCGGCCGAGTTGTCGCAGCTGCACGCAACGCTCCCTATTCAGTTGGATTACTCAGTTGGGTCGTTCAGTGTGAATCGGCCCGGTGGATTCGCCGCGACTAGCGATAGCGCTGCGGAACGTCTTCGAGTATCACGGTTTTGGTCTCCAGGTACGGCAGCAGGCCCTCGCGGCCGCCTTCTCGCCCGATCCCGGACTGCTTGAAGCCGCCGAAGGCGATGCCGAAGTCGGTGCGCATCGCGTTGTGCCCGACCGTGCCCGAGCGCAGCTGGCCAGCTACCTGGCGGGCTCGCTCGACATCTTCGGTGAAGACCGAGGCATTCAGGCCGTAGACGGTGTCGTTGGCGATGCGCACCGCGTCGGCCTCGTCCGCGGCCGGAATCACGCTCAGTACCGGGCCGAAGATCTCGTCGCTGGCGATCTTCATCGAGTTGTCCACGCCGGCGAACACCGTCGGCTCGATGAAGTAGCCGCGGTCGAGGTGTTTCGGCCGGCCGCCGCCGGTGACCAGTTTCGCCCCTTCGGCCACGCCGGCCGCGATGTAGGACTCGACCCGGTCGCGTTGGCGAGACATCGCGAGCGGCCCCATCTGGGTCGACTCGTCGAATGCGTTGCCGACCCGGGTCTGCGCGAACACGTCGGCCAACAGCCGGACGAACTCGTCGTGGCGACTGCGGCTCACGACGAGCCGGGTCAGCGAGGAGCACACCTGACCGGAGAGCATGCATTCGGCGCCGGCGATGGTGCTCGCGGCCGTGGCCAGGTCGGCGTCGTCGAGAATCACGGCGGCTGACTTGCCGCCGAGCTCGAGGGTGTAGCGACCGATTCGTTCGCCCATGATGGTGGCGATACGCCGGCCGGCGGCCGTCGAGCCGGTGAACGCGATCTTGTCGATGCGGTGGTCGCGGACCAGCAGCTCGGACACCTCACGGTCGGCTGTGAGCACGTTGATCACGCCGGGCGGCAGACCGGCGGCGGCTGCGGCCTCGGCGATCACATACGCCGCGCCGGGCGCCTCGGGCGATGCCTTGAGCACGCCGGTGCAGCCGGCGAGCAGGGCCGGTGCCAGCTTGTACAGGGCCAGGGCCAGGGGGGCGTTCCACGGGATGATCGCGCCTACAACCCCCACCGGTTCGCGCACGATCAGCCCGAACTTGCCGCCGGCACTCGGTGCGGCCGGCTCCTCCCAGTCGAAGTCGGTGGCCAGGTCGGCGTAGTAGTCGAGGATCGAGCCGGCGCTCGGCCCGCTCATGCGGGCAATCCCGATCAGCACGCCCGATTCGCGGGGCCAGATGTCGGTGAGGGTGTCACCGGCCAGCCGGAGCTGGTCGCCCAGTGCCCGCAGGTAGTCGGCCCGCTGAGCGTGGCTCAATCGGGGCCAAGACCCCTCGTCGAAGGCCTGCCTGGCCGCGGCCACGGCGCGGTCCATGTCGGCCTCGCGGGCTTCGGCCACGGTGAAGTAGACCTGTTCGTCGTTCGAGTCCACCACGTCGATCGTGTCCGACGAGGACGGGCTGACCCACTCGCCGCCGATGAAGAAGCGGTCCGGGTGGGCCACCGGTGATTGGGTCGTCTCAGCCAAGCTCATGCGCACTCCAGGTTTCGGTGTCCCGCGGTAGCGGGTTGAGTGGGGCAGCCGCTAGTCGAGCAGATCGGGCTGTTCGCGCAGGACCTTGCGCCACAGCGGTTGGAAGCTGGCCCAGCCGATGTCGCTCACCAGCTTGGCCTGCTCCTCGGCGATCTCGGGTCGAATGAGCGTGGGCGTGCCGGCCGCCTCGGCGAGCAACTGCACCTGGCAGCACCGTTCGAGCGCCACGTAGTTCCAGGTGGCCTCCTCGACGCCGGCTCCGACGCTGAGCAGCCCGTGGTTGCGCAGGATCACCGCCTTGTCGCGCGGGCGCAGGGTGTGGGCGATGCGTTTGCCCTCTTCGAGTGAGAGCACCGCTCCGGTGTAGTCGTCGAACAGGGCGTGCCGGTTGTAGAACAGGCAGGCGTCCTGGGTGATCGGGTCGAGCCGGCGGCCCAGCGCCGACCAGGCCCGTCCGTAGATCGAGTGCGAGTGGGCGGCGCTGACGACCTCGGGCCACGCCTCGTGGATTTGCGAATGAATCGCGAAGGCAGCGCCGTTGATCGGCCCCGTTCCTTCGACGATACGTCCGTTGCTGTCGACCAGCACCAGATCGCCGACGCGCATGAAGCCGAACGGTTGCGCGACCGGGTTGACCCAGAAGTGGTCGGTCAGTTCCGGGTCGCGGGCAGTGATGTGGCCGGCCAGACCTTCCTCGAATCCCAACTTCGAGAAGATTCGAAACGCGCCGACGAGGCGCTGTTTACGGTACTGACGCTCGTCCTCGACCCGCTCGAACACGGGTGGGGTGAAGGCAGATTCGGGATCGGCGACCTGGGTGGCCATTGGCTCGACTCCTTCGGTCGTCCCGATGCGACAGTACGTTCGGGCCGGACGAGCGGTCAATGAATGCACGCTCGATCTTGACCGGCCAGATGCGCGGTCCGTATTTTATGGTTGTCAATACATCGAATCACATCCGGCAGTCCGGGTCGACCCCGTGAACCGAAAGCGAGCGGTGCTCGAGTGCGCGATCACCCGTCCTACACGTTCCTCACCTACGAGACAGTGGACGACGGGTCGATTGCCCGCATCACGCTGAATCGTCCGCGCACTCGCAATGCCCAGAACCGCGGTCTGCTGGTGGAACTCAACGACGCGATGCTGGCCGCTGAGGCCGACGACCGGGTCAAGGTGGTCGTCCTCGGAGGCGCCGGGCCGATCTTCTCCGCCGGCCACGACATGGGCTCGGCCGTGTCTCGCGCCGAGCAGGAGCCTGGCCCGGATCAGCACCCGACCCTCCGCGGCTACGGCGGTACCCGCGAGGGCGCCGAGAAGCGCTGGACACAGGAATGGCACTTCTTCTTCCAGAACACGCTGCGCTGGCGCAATCTACGCAAGATCACGATCGCGCAGGTGCAGGGCACCGTGTTCGCGGCCGGCCTCATGCTGATGTGGGCCTGCGACCTGATCGTGGCTGCCGACGATGCCAGCTTCGCCGACGTGGTCGGCACCCGGCTGGGCATGTGTGGTGTGGAGTACTTCGCCCATCCGTGGGAGTTCGGACCGCGGCGCACCAAGGAGATGATGCTGACCGGTGACACCCTCGACGTCGACGAGGCCTATCGCCTGGGCATGGTGAGCAAGGTCTTCCCGCGCGCCGAACTCGAGAACCACACGCTCGCTTACGCCCGACGGATCGCCCGCACCCCGACCGCTGCCGCCTTGATGATCAAGGAGTCGGTGAACCAGACCGTCGACAACATGGGCTTCTACAACGGCCTGCAGGCGTGCTTCACGATTCACCAGCTCAACCACTCGCACTGGGCCGAGCTCAACGACGACAAGTACCCCGTGGCCCGGGCCGAACATGGCATCACGCCGTGGGACGCCGCGCCGCCGGTTGCGCCGTTGGCCAAGTCGGTCGCCGACCCGCACACCGAACCGCCGAGCTGATCGCGCTCGCCGCGCGCGTCGGCAGACGACGCGTCCGGACTCGAAAGGACCAGATATGCCATTCCAGATCGGGCGGCTGTTCCACGTCATCCACGTCGCCGAGGATCTCGACCCGCTCGATGCCTGGTACGACGACGTGTTCGCTCCGCGCCGCGGCATCCTCGACCAGCACTTCTCCGAAATCGAGAAGCGCGACGCCTCCCTGATCGTCATTGCCGACGCCATCATCGAGCCGATGGCCCAGAGCAATGTCAAGGGCGCCGAACTCATGCCGGTGGGTCGGTTCACGGCCCGCTTCGGGCGCCACTGGCACTCGCTGGCCTGGTACGTCGACGACGTCGGCGCGCTGTGGGAGAGCCTGCACCACCAGCAGATCCGGTTGTTCACCGACGGCGGCATCCCGCTGCCGGAACGGCCCAGCGACGGATCGCTGTTCACTCACCCCAAGGACACCCATACGCAGCTGGAGTTCTACCCGCACATCATGCCCAGCGACGTCCGCTTCAACGACGACTTCGACTCGCGGGCCTGGGAGCAGCACCCGCTCGGCATCAGCCGGTTGGCCTACGCCACCGTGGTGGTGCGCGATCTCGACCACGCAACGGCGATCTTCACCTCCGGCTTGGGAGGCACCGAACTCGAGCGTGGCACATCCGAGCTGACCGAGACCGAGTTCGTGCGGGTGGCAGTCGGAGCCGACACCGTGGTCGAGTTGGCCCGCCCGATCGGCGAGGACTCCCTTGCCGGTCAGGACCTGGCCAAGAATGGCGACATGTGCCACGCGGTCGCCTGGCAGGTGAACGACCTGTCAGCGGTGCGCGCATACCTGGGCAGCAAGGACATTGCGGTTCTGGCGGCCGACGACACGACCCTCGTCGCCGACCCTTCCGACACCTTCGGTGGCCTCATGCGGTTCACGACCCGCTCGGTCCCTGGCGACCCGCGGGGCGGAGACCGACGATGACCGCCCCGCAAGCGAAAGCGAAAGCGCAAGCGCAAGCACGGGCAGAGGTACCGGGGCCGGCGACCCGGCTCGGTCGCTACGGCATCTGGTCGGTGCCGCCATTGATGTCCGCGCCGACTGCCCAGACCGTCGAGGCCCTCGGCTTCGGGGCCATCTGGATCGGCG
>JAODNL010000371.1 GCA_025465405.1 Pseudonocardiales bacterium
CAACACCCGCGGCACCGGGATCGCGAACGCCCTCGTCGCGATCCAGGCCGGAGTGACCTCCTTGGATGCATCGGTCGGCGGCCTCGGCGGGTGCCCGTTCGCGCCCGGCGCCAGCGGCAACATAGCCACCGAGGAGCTGGTGTACCTGCTCGACGGGTGCGGTGTGGACAGCGGTGTCGACCTCGACGCGATGCTGGTCGCCGCGGCGGTGACCGAGAAGGCGGTCGGGCATGAGCTGCCGAGCTCGCTGTACCGCGCCGGCGGACGGTCCCGGCCGCTGGGAATCGACGAGCCCGCCGCTCCCTGATTTCGGTCGGCGGCTGACCCGTTGGCTCAGTCGGCGGCTGCGGTCGCGGGTTCGGGCCGCGCGACCTCCGGGGCGAGCACCGGGACGTAGGCGGAGATCCCGCCGTCGACGACGATGGTCTGCCCGGTCATGAAGGAACTCGCGTCCGAAGCCAGATAGGCCACCGCGGCTGCGATGTCCTCGGGAGTCCCGAGACGCGGGATCAGCTGGGCGTCCACGAGCTGGGTCAGGTACGCCTCCGGTGCCGTGCGCTGCAGCCCCGGCGTCGCGATGATGCCCGGCGCGATGCCGTTGCACCGCACACCGTGCCGGCCGTACTCGGTAGCGACCATTCGCACCAGCTCGTCCAACCCGGCCTTGGCGACGGAGTAGGCGGTGCGCGCGGTGCTGCCGACCCGCCCCTTGATCGATGTCGTCAGCACGATCGAGCCGCCGCCCGCCGCCACCATCGACGGGATCACGTACTTGCAGGCCAGCATGTTGCCGCGGAGCACGACCGTCATCATCGCGTCCCAGAGTTCGGTGTCGATCGTTACGACGTCGAGGTCGCGTTCGATGAGCTCGCCGCTGGTCGGCGCCGCGTTGCCGTGCAGGATCGTGACGGGTCCGAGGTCGTGCTCGATCTCGCGCACCACGTCACGCCACGCGACTTCCTGCGCCACGTCCCATTCATATGACGCCGCCCGGCCGCCCGCGCTGATGATCTCGCCGGCCACGCGCTCGGCAGCGTCCCGGATCAGGTCCGTCACCGCCACCGCGGCGCCCAACTGCGCGAGCCGGTGCGCCGTCGCCGCACCGATGCCGGAACCGGCGCCGGTCAGCAGCGCCACTCGCCCGGTCACGTCGAGGCCGTTCGCCGCGGTCACTGGAGGGCCCTCCCCGTGGTTGTCATTCGAGCGCCGCTGTCAGTCGAACGTGAGCAGTCCGCGCATGATGCGCCCGTTGAGCAGATCGTCGTAGCCCTCATTGACCTGCTCCAACGGGTAGGTCTTGGTGACCAGCTCGTCGAGCTTGAGCAGTCCGTGCCGATACAGGCTCAGTATGCGCGGGATGTCGGCGTGCGGGTTGCACCCACCGAAGACGTTACCGACGATCTC
Organism: Pseudonocardiales bacterium; assembly: GCA_025465405.1. GTDB lineage: Bacteria > Actinomycetota > Actinomycetes > Mycobacteriales > Jatrophihabitantaceae > RYN-117. The sequence continues at coordinate 1,405 of JAODNL010000371.1, forward strand.
CTTCTGCCCGAAGATGACGTCCACCAGCACGACGTCGGCATTCAGGATGTTCGGGTTCGCCGTCGAGGTCAGGCAGGCTCGCCCGCCCTTGCGGGTCAGCAGCATCAACGGCATGAGCATGTCGCCGGTCATCAGGCTGGCCGTCATGATCGTCTTGTCGGCCATGACCCCCCGGGTGAGCTCGGTGACCAGTGGCATGGCTTCCTCCATCGAGGCCACCGCATGCGTCGCGCCGAGCAGCTTGGCCTGCTCGCGCCGGTACTCGACCGGGTCGACGGCGACGATCGTCTCAGCGCCCGCGATCCGCGCGCCCTGCACCGCGCTGGAGCCGACACCTCCGGTGCCGACCACGACCACCGTGTCACCGGGCTCGACCTTGGCCCTGCGCACCGCCGCGCCGAAGCCGGTCGTCACCCCGCAGCCGACGAGCGCCGCGAGATCGAGCGGCAGGTCGTCGTCGATCTTCACGCACGAATCCTCATGCACCACGACGTCGGCGGCGAATGTGCCGAGCATCGACATCTGCCGCAGACCGACGCCGCGTGCATGCACCCGGGCGACCTGATCGACGATCGGTAGTCCCTCCATGATGATCGCGCCGTAGTCACAGAGCATCGACAGGCCGCTCGCGCACCAGCGGCAGTGCCCGCAGGCGGGTATGAAGGCCATCACCACGTGATCGCCTTCCTTCAACCGGCGCACGCCCGGCCCGACGGCCTCGACGATGCCGGCACCCTCATGGCCGCCGATGATCGGCAAGCCGGTGGGTAGGTCGCCTTTCACGCTGTGGTCGTCGGAGTGGCACAGCCCCGAGGCCGTCAACTTGACCCGCACCTCGCCCTCGCGCGGATCGTCGAGCTCCGTTTCCTCCACGCTCCACGGCGTGTGCGTCTCCCACAGGATCGCTGCCTTCGACTTCATGACTCCCGCTCTCCGGTTAGGGGTTGGCCTGCAAAAGTTAGCAATCGATGTTGGGTTATTGCAATGAATCGAACCGCAACGGCAGCTCGGTCAGTACCCGGCTGATACCCGGGCGACGTCGCAGGTCGGCCCCAGGAGCAAGTCGGATCCCGGTCATCCGCGTGAGCAGCTCGGAGACCGCGACGCGTACCTGTGCCCGGGCCAGGTGGATGCCGACGCAGCGGTGAATGCCTAACCCGAAGGCCAGATGCGGGTTACGGGCCCGGTCGAAGACCAGGTCGTCGGGCGAGTCGAACGTCGTGGCGTCGTGATTCGCGCTGGAGTAGTGGACGAGGACCCGATCGCCCTTTCGCAGCTGCTGACCACCGAGCTCCACGGTGCGTGTGACAACGCGCCCGAGCGCCCCGACCGGCGAGCTGTGGCGCAGGAGCTCGTCGAGCGTGCTCTTCTCCCAGCCGGTCGTGCGGAGCCGGTCCTCGAGCTCGGGCCGCTGCGCCAACTCGCACAGGATGTCGCTGATCGCCACCTTGGTGGTGTCTAGACCGCCGGAGAAGAGGATCTGGACGACGCCGACCTGCTCATCGTGGGTGAGCGACCGGCCGGCGATCGTGCCGTTCTTGACTGCCGTCGTGATGTCGCTGCCCTGACCTTGGTGCCGGTCCACGAAGCCGATCATCAGGTCGCGGAACTCCACGAAGGCAGCCTGGTCGCCCGCGGCGACGCGGTCGTTGCATTCGGCCGCCTCGCGGAACAGCTCGGGGTCGTCCGCCTCGAACACGACCTTCGCCAGGACGTCGGTCACGAACGGCGCCGCGAAATCCTTGATGAACTCGCATTCACCGGAGTCGATCCACGGCTGCATGGTGGCTCGGGCGATCTCGCGGATACGCGGCTCACGCTCGGCAATGAACTTCGGGTGGAAGAACGGGTTGATCAGAGAGCGGAACTCGTGATGCAGCGGTGGGTCGGTGTCGATGGGCGGGATCATCACTCCGCCGTTGCCGGCGATATTCGTGTAGCCGCTGGATGAGAACGTCGCCGGATCACTGAGCACTCCCGCGGCGTGTTCGTATGTCGTGGCGATGTAGTAACCCCCGGTAGCCGACGTGTGGGCCACCGGGCAGGCACCGCGGGCGTACCGCAGGACTTCCTCGGCCCGGTCTGCGTGCCGGGGATCGAAGAAGTCGAAATGGGCAAGCAGCTCCGGCACAGCAGAGTCAGCCGTCTCCGCCGGGATGGCGGCAGTGACGATGTCTTCGTGGGGCATTAGCGCTCCAAACTCTCGCCGGACGACGCTTGGTGCGCCATCAGGATTACGTCGAGCCGCTCCGACCGACCTATCCCACTTCCAGAGGCCGCTGGTCACGACGCCGGCGGCGCGAGGACCTCCTTGTGACCGATCGCCACGGGTGCCGCCGATCGCGCCGACGTGTCCCCGGAGCCGTCATCGGCGAGGTGGTCGGCGTGCGAGCCGATGTAGGCCTCGAGGACTCCGGGGTGCTTGCGCACATCATCAGGTGTCCCGCTGTAGAGGACCGAACCGGTGACCATGACGGTGACGCGGTCGCAGAGGTTGAGCACCATGTCGAGGTTGTGCTCGACGAGAAGGACCGCGATGCCCCAGTCGCGCGCCAGGGACCGCACGAGAACGCTGAGCTCGGCGGTTTCGACATCGTCCAGACCGGCCGCCGGCTCGTCCAGGAGCAGCACGGACGGCTCCGCGGCGACCGCGCGTGCGATCGCGACCAGCCGGCGCCGGCCGAACGACATCGATTCCGCCGCGCGGTCGAGGTCGCCGGTCAGTCCGAAGTCGACCACGGCCTGCTCGGCGGCCGCGCTCAACTTCACCCGACCCGGCCGGACGAGGTCGGTCAGGTAGCGATGCCGGCCACGGCCACCCTCGCAGGCAACGGCCAGGTTCTCCCGGACCGTCAGGCCAGCAAACAATTCGACGGACTGGAACGAGCGGGCGAGCCCGCCGGCCGCGCGCCGCCGCGCCCGCCAACCCCGGATGTTGACGTCGTTGAGGAAGATGTCACCGGCCGACGGATGGACGAATCCGGTGACCGCGTCGATGAGCGTGGTCTTGCCTGCGCCGTTGGGTCCGATCAGGCCCGCCACCTCACCGGGGGCCACCTGCAGGTTGACGTCGGCGACGGCCGTGACTCCCCCGAAGGTGACCCGGAGGTCCTCGACGCGCAGCGTCACGGGCTCGACGCGGACCGCCTTCGCCGCCGCGGCGGTGTGGGCTGCCTGCTGCGGCTCCTGCCCGCGGGCATCGGTGTCGGCGTCGGCGTCGGCATCTGTATCGGTGTCGGTGTCGACCGCGGCGTGTGCCCGCGTCGGCAGCCGCCGGACGAGGTGCTGATACAGGCCGACGACCAGGTCGCGGTTCATCGCGAACATGCCGTTCTGGTTCGCGCGCAGCACGAAGATCACCGACAGGCCGCCGATGAGCGGCAGCCACGAATTCAGGTGTTGGTAGCTGCGGAAGACCTGGGAGAAGAACCCGTCCGGGATGAGGAGCGAACCCAGTGCGGCGCCGCCCACGTATCCGGTGCCGCCGACCACCGTCACCGACACATAGTTGATGGACGAGAGCTGGTCGAATTGGCTCGGCAGCACGCTGGCCTG
>JAODNL010000419.1 GCA_025465405.1 Pseudonocardiales bacterium
TGGTACTGCAGCACGTCGTGCGTCCGATCGACGTCGACGATCTGGTTGTCGACGATCAACGAGGTGATCAGCCCGAGCGCGCCGATCTCGCCGTCGGTTCGCAAGGCCGTGGGCACGATCACCATGCCGGAGCGAAGGGGGCGGCTGGGCCGCCAGATGCGGACTGCCAATCCGGCGTTCGCTCGCACGATCCGGACGACGGCCACGAGCAGCAGCCACAGGATCGATCCGATGCGGCGCGGATCCAGCAGGCGCCACGGTGCGACAACATCGCCGATCGGCGCCAGCGCCACCCCGACCGCGAGCGCGAGCAGCGCGCCGAACACGAGTTGCTCCGCCGTCGCAGTCCAGGTCAGCAACAGCCAGATCGCATACGCCCAGATCGCGGTGGCGACGGTGCGCCTGATCATCGTGGCGACGCCGCGCCTGATCACGGTGCGGCCAACCTTCCGAGCGCGCTCGTGCCGAAGTTCGCGAGCACGTCCGCCGGGTCGCGCCATATCTCGACGGCACCGTTCTCGCGCAACTCGGCCTCGCTCGTGCCGCCGCAGGTGACGGCGACGAACGCGACGTCGAGGTGTCCCGCCGCCTGCCCGTCCCATACCGAGTCGCCGACGAACACCACCTGACGCGGCTCGAGATCGCATTGGTTCAGCGCCGCCTGCACGATGTCCGGCGCCGGCTTGCCCGCGCCGGCATCGGTCGAGCTGGTGGCGGCATGCACCGCGTCATCGGTGTCGAGCGTGTCGCGCAAGGCCCGGAGTTCTTCGGACGACGCCGAGGAGGCGAGTACGACGCGCAGGCCCTCACGCGCGCAGCGCCGCACCAGGTCGGCCGCGCCGGGCAGCGGGCGCAGCCGTCCCCAGAACTGCTTGTAGAGCGTCAGGTGAGCGGTGTCCAACGTCTTGTCGCCGTCGCGATCACGGTCGTCGCCCAACAGGTGATCGAGCAGCTCGCGGGCGCCCATGCCGATAGCGCGGTGCACGGTCGCCATCGGGACGTCGTGGCCGCTCTGGCGCAACGCCTCCGCCCAGCACACTGCATGTAGGTAGGACGTGTCTATCAGCGTGCCGTCGACGTCGAAGAGCACTCCGCGCGGAGGCCGGTCATCCCCGGGCATGACGGCTCGGCTTCGCCCCGGGAACGCGGACCGGCCCCATCTCAGTGCTTCTCGCCGGGCAGGTACTCCTGCATCTTCTGCTTGACGCCTTCCTTCACGACGTCCCATGCGTCCTCGTCACCGTGCAGCAGCGCCGATGCGGTGGCCTTGGCCTGCTCGAACGTCACATGGGGCGGAATCGGCGGCACGTTCGGGTCGCAGCGCACATCTAGCACCACCGGGCAGTCCGCGCCCAGCGCGGTGTCCCACGCGGGACCCATCTGCCCGGGCATGTCGACGTTGATCGCCTTGAGTCCGATGCTGCGCGCGAACGCCGCATAGTCCACGTCCGGAAGCGTCTGCGACTCGGCGAACTTCGGGGAGCCCTCCATCGCCCGCATCTCCCACGTCACCTGGTTGAGGTCGTTGTTGTGCAGCACCGCGACGATCAGGCGCGGGTCGGTCCACTGGTCCCAGTAACGGCTGATCGTGATCAATTCGGCGAGGCCGTTCATCTGCATCGCCCCGTCGCCGGAGAAGGCGATAGCGGGGCGGTCCGGGTTCGCCCACTTCGCCCCGATGGCGTAGGGCACGCCAGGACCCATCGTCGCCAGCGTGCCGGACAGCGACCCACGCACGTCGCCGCGGAACTTCAGGTGCCGCGCGTACCAGTTCGCCGCACTGCCGGAGTCCGCGGACACGATCGCGTTGTCCGGCAGGCGGATGGACAGCTCGTGGAAGATCCGCATCGGGTTGACCGGCTGCGCGTCGGTCATCGCCCGCCGGTCGGCAATGGCCCACCACCGGGCGACGTTGTGCTCGATCTGCTCCCGCCACGAGCGGTCCTGCTTGCGTTCCACCAACGGGATCAACGCACGCAGCGTCGCCTTCGCGTCGCCGACGAGATTGACCTCGTACGGGTACCGCATGCCGATCCACTTGCCCGAGCGGTCGATCTGCACGGCGCGCGCCTGGTCCAGCTCAGGCAGGAACTGGGTGTAGGGGAAGTTCGAACCGACCGTGAGCAGCGTGTCGCAGCCCTTCATCATCTGGTCACTGGCCATCGTGCCCAGCAGGCCGATCGCACCGGTGACCCACGGCAGGGTGTCGGGCAGAACGTCCTTGCCCAGCAAGGCCTTGGCGACACCTGCGCCGAGCAGATCGGCTATTTGGGACAGCTCGGCGACGCAGCCGCGGGCGCCCTGCCCGACGAGAATGGCCGGCTTCCGGCCGGCATTGAGCACGTCGGCGGCGGCCCGGAGGCCGTCCTCGGACGGTGTCACGACTGCGTCGGACAGCCCGAGGCTCGACGGCACCTGCTTGAACGCATGTTCCGGCGGGCGGTAATCGAGTTCGAAGACGTCGGACGGGAAGATCAGGCAGGTCGGCGCGCGCTCGGCCGCGGCGATCCGGATCGCGCGGTCGATGAGGTTCGGTAGCTGCTCCGGCACCATGCACATCTGGACGTAGTCACTGCATACGTCCTTGAACAGGGCGAGCAGGTCGACCTCCTGCTGGTAGGACCCACCCATCGCGCTGCGGCTGGTCTGCCCGACGATCGCGACCACCGGGACGTGATCCAGCTTGGCGTCGTACAGGCCGTTGAGAAGGTGGATCGCGCCCGGGCCACTCGTCGCGGCACAGACGCCCACCTGGCCGCTGAACTTGGCGAACCCGACCGCTTCGAACGCGGCCATCTCCTCGTGCCGCGCCTGCACGAACTGCGGATCGTTGTCGGCCCGCCCCCACGCAGCGAGCAGCCCGTTGATCCCGTCCCCGGGATAACCGAAGACCTGCCGCACTCCCCAGTCCCGAAGGCGCGCGAGTAGCACGTCGGCCACGGTCTCTGCCATGCCAATGTGCTGCCCGCGAAGACGGCCGCCCAAACACGCCGCGCTCGACGCGGGCCGGAGATC
>JAODNL010000437.1 GCA_025465405.1 Pseudonocardiales bacterium
CGAATGCCTGCAGTTGCACCGCCGACAGCGGTATGGGGAACCCGGGAAGCTCGTCGGCGCCAAGATCCCACGGTGTCAGTAACCGGAGCGTCCGTAGTTGCGGCCGGTACTGGCCATCGAAGTCACCGACGCCGTTGGTTTGAGCCGGAGTGAGTGACGGTGCCTCGATCGCTCCGGCGCCGCACGGTGCGAGCGCGGTGATCGGGGCCGGCGACCCGGTGTTGGAGCAGCGGACGCCGCGATCGACGATCGCCGACGTAGCGGCCAGGTGGTAGTCACCCGTCAGCCCGACCGGCGGGTCAGCGCCCGTGATGGTCACGGCCGCCGTCTGCGGATCCATCCGCGAGCCGGACACGGTCAGCTCGAGTATGAACGGTGCGACGAAACCTGGGTTGACACCGAACAGGTTGCCCTGGCCGGCCGGCAGGGGCCGGGTGACACCGTCGGCTCCGAGCGCGGCGTTCGCCGTGATGTCCGAGTACCGCGGCGTGAACGTGTCACTCGCGCAGGTCACGTGCACCGCGCACGTCCCGTGCACCTCGAAGTCGACGAAGCCCTGCGCGACGAGCGTCGCCCCTGGCCCCTTCTTGTCGAGCGCGTTCGACTGGTTGTTCCAGAACACGTTGTTGAACAGCGCGGCCGGCTTCGAGAACCGTGGCACCGTCGAACCCATTCCGATGATCGCCTGGAACAGCGGGTCGTTCGCCTCGGAGGCGAGCCCGGCCGAATGGGGCTTGCCGTCAGAGGCCTCACTCGAACCCGTCGTGACGTTGTTGGCGACGGTGTTGTTGACGATGCGCACGTTGGACGAGTCGTCCAGCATCATCGCGCCACCGATGTCCGCGGATCCGTTGTCGACGATCATGTTGTCCCGCATGTTGATCGCGGCCGTCAGAGCGTCGAGCACGAACACGCCGCCACCGTCGTCACCGGAGTAGTTGCTCTGGATCAGGTTGCGATCCAGGTTGACCGCGCCCGTGCCGTCACCGAGGGATCCGCCGCCGACCGGCAGCTCGGATTCGATGGCGACGCCGGCTCCGGAGTCGACCGAGTCGTTGTAGTAGATCTGGTTGTCGTGGATCTTGCCGCCGGGGCTCAGCCCGATGTGGGAGATGCCGGCGCCGTAGTTCACGCTGAAGTTCGAGCAGATGACACTGTTCGCGACTTCGTAGCTGTTCGAGCCGTAGAAGATGCCGATGCCGCCGGCCTGGGTCAGACCACCGTTACCGATCAGGCGGTCGTTCGCGATCCGGACGTTGTAGTTGTGGCTGGCGTGGTCGTACGGCTGGCCGAGGCCGATACCGCCGACGACGACGACGCCGTTGTTCTCGACGACGTTGTTCGTCAGCTGCATGTTGTTCGCGTTGGCCTGGAGCTGGATGCCGCCGGCGCCGTCGCCGCGGCCGGTCTGCAGCCCGACACCGTCGATGCGAGCCGCACCCAGGCCGGTCGGGTAGGGCACGCCCGACTTCGCGAGCACGGTCACGTCGGCACCACGCAGCACCGGGTGAAGGGCGTCCACGCCGTTGTAGGGAGCGTGTGCCGCAATCGACAGGTCGTAGTCGGTCGCGTTCTGCTGCAGGTAGCGGCCGTCGATGACCGAGCCGACGATGTGGAAGCGCGGGTCCTCAGGGTCGCGTGCCTGCAGCTCGTGCCCGCCGATGACGCCACCCGGGCCGAGACCCTGCAGCTTGACCGGCTTCCATTGCAGGACGTTCTCGTTGTACGTGCCGGCCTTGAGCACGAGCAGCGGCCACTCGCCGAACCCGTTCTGGACAGCAGCGTCGATCGAGTTCTGCAGGGCATGCGGGTTGCCACCGAGCGCGGGCGGCGGCGCGGCGACGTTGACCACGGCCGGCGTGTACCGAACCGCGGCGGTGCCGGTGCCGTTGGCACCGAGCACGTGCAGGGTGATGCCGTTCACGGTCGACACGCCGCCGTTGGCCGTCGCCGTCACGATGTGCATCTGCTTGGGGCCGGGCCGGAACGTCGTCGTGTTGATGGCCGGCACTTGGATGACGATGGTGTCCGGGATGCTGGCACTGCCGGGTGTCCAGCTCACGACTCCACCGTTGGCGCGCGTGAGCGTGGTGACGGTGCCGTCGGCGTTGGTGAGGTTGACGTGCCCACCCGTTGCACCGGTCGGGCCGGCAGTGCCGATGAAGTCGCCCTGAATGGTGATCCGCCGCGCCGTGCCGGTGTCACCGGAGTTCACGTACGGGCGGGAGACCTGCAGCAACTCGGGACGGGCCGGCACGGCCGGGTCCTCACACGCCGTGCCGGAGATCGGGTCGACCGGGGTGTCGAGCTGGGTGGTCAGGCCGGGCCACACCTCAGCCGGCGTGTTGGCGGTCAGCAGGTTCGGGTTGTAGTTCGCGTTCGGGTGAGCAACCGTCCCGGGGTCGTCCACGATGACCACGTACATGCCCGGGCAGGGGCCCTGCGGGATCGGGCAATTGAACGTCTCGGTCGAGGGGAGCAGAGCTTCGTAGGCGCCGTCCGCGCTCGTAGTGACGGTCTTGATCAGCCGCCACTTGTTCGGGTCGAACGGCTGGTTGACGTTGGGCACCGTGTCCACCCGCGCGTAGATGCCGATCGGGATGTTGGCAATGGGTCGAGGCTCGCCGTACCACGGCGACAGCGGGTCGGTCTCGAAGTAGATGTCGTTGAAGACCTGGCCGACGACGCGGCCCGGCTCGGCGACGTCGCCGATACGCGCGTCAGCCGGGTTGGTGCCGTTCGGGTCGGTGTTGAAGTTGGTCATCATGTGGAAGTCGGCGTTGGCGTTCTGGCCGTTGGTCAGCACGACGAGCCTCTTGTCGCACAAGGGCGCGTGCGCGCCGGCAACGCCGTAGAAGTTGCTGCGCGTCGTCAGTGTCGACTGGTCGATGACGTGATCGTCGCCGGTGCATGGCGGTGGCGGGATCGCGGTCGTGAAGTTGTTGCCCAGATCGACGTTGACGTCCTCCTCCTTCACCGGGCGGTACAGGCAGCCGGTGCCGTCACCAGGAACGGCTCCCTTGGCGGTGCTGACAGCCGGGTCGGTGGCGCTCGTGTTGCAGGTACGCGTGTCCGTGTTGTCCTGGGGCATGATCGCGTGCGTGACGTAGGTGCCGGCGACGAGCGGGACCGGATCGCTTCCGCCGTTGCACAGGCCGGTGGTGTTGGCCGCGCTGAGGTCATAGCCGTTCGGGCAGTAGTCGGAGAATGCGTAGCCGCCGTCGAACGCGCCGTCCTTGGTCTGCTGTCCGGTCAACGGAACCTCCAGGCAGTTCGGCGAGATGTTGGCGTTGAACTGCGCGCTGACGTCGGCCCCGGTGAAGTCCTTGATCGGGGCACAGTTCTGGGTGAACGTGTTGCCGTTCGCCTGCGGGTCCTGGCTCGCGTTCGGCTGTTGCCACTTGTCGGTGACGTACTTGTTGAGGATCACGTCATCGGCAGTGTTCGGCACGCCGTCCGGTCCGGGACCTTCGAGGTACACGGTCACGTTCGGGATCGCGGGCTCGTAGTGTTCGTGAGCCTGCATACGCGCGTCGAATTCGTTGCGGGTCGTCGCAAAGTACGTGATGCCGACGATCTGGCCCGGAGTGCCGGCGGGGTAGTTGCGCTTGCCGAAGTCGACCGTCGCGCGGTGACCCTCGAGCAGCAGCTGGTTGGAGAGCAGGCCGCCGCCCTGGTCGGTCGGGATACACGGATTTGCGGGAACCGCGGGCGGGTCGACCGCACACGACGGGGTCACTGCCCCGGTGTTCTGGTCGTGTGCCGACGGGCCGGGATAGGCCGAGAACCTCGAAAAACCTTGCTCGTTGATGAACCAGCGGCCCAGCTGGCCGCCCTCGGCCGCTGTGTACTCGTAGTGGCCGCTGGCGTCGCTGGTAGTGGTGTCCTTGATCGAGCCGTCCCGCCAACGGTTGTCCATGTCGGTGTTCGGGATCGGCGTATCGATGCCGACGTCGTACTTGCCGTTGTTGTTCACATCTTTGTAGACCGTGCCGTCCAGCCAGCCAAACCAGCGGGACACGCCGATACCTGTTACACCGTCCTGGCCGGTGTCGTTGACGTCGACCACCTGCCCCGCCGCGACTTCGACCGGCTTGAACCGCATGATGTAGGTCAGCTGCTCGTCCCAGATGGCGAGGTTGTAGCTGCCGGCGGGCACGTTCTGGATGTCGAAGTTGCCGTTGGCGTCGCCTTGTCCGACGTAGACGGCCCGGTCAGTGGTGCTGTCGCTCAGCGCGACGAACGGATTCTGGACCGGCTCGTTGTAGGTGCCGGTCGTGTACGGCGCCCATTCCACCCAGTTCCGCGCCTGGCCGGTGATCTCGCCGGTACCGGTCGTCGTCGCGAACGCCTGCGGTGAGCAGACGAACCCGAACCAATACGCGGTGCGCACGTTCGGCGGCTCCCAGAGCTGCTCGCCCGGAGCGCCGGTACCGTCGCTGCCTTCCTCCACCGGAGCGATCAGCTGCAGGCCACCGTCGATGGTGGTCGTCTGGTGCCATCGGCTGTTCGGGTCACTGTTGCACGGCTGGTCCGGCGGGTGGACATCGATGTTGTACGTTGCTGGTCCGAGGTTGTCGATCTGCGAGAAGCCGGCGCTGTTGCTCGTGCAGACGCCACCGCATAGCGGGTTGTTGTTGTAGTCGACGGTGACCGGGCTGTTGGTCTGCTCGGTGAGGCCGACCCGGAAGCCCTGTAGACCGCCCTCTTCGGTATCCGGCGCGCCGTTGGTCCACCCGTTGTCCTGGAACACGAACACCCGGATCTTGCCTAGCGGCAACGGGTGAGCGCTGCTCTGCTCGGTGAGGTCGATGCGCTCGAGGAGATTGCCGCTCGAATCAGCGTCCGCAGGAAGGTTGATGTACGCGCCCCACATCTTGTGATCGACGGCGCGAACCGAGATCAGGTACCGGCCGTCGGGGAGGTTCGCGAGGTTTCGAGCTTCGTTGCCTTCGCTGACGATCGGGCTGTTGCTCTCCGTGCTCAGCGACAGCGGATCGCTGGCGAGCTTCGTGTTGTCCTTGTTCACGATGTAGTTGAAGTGCGCCAGTGGCGTACCCGACGCGAAGTCGCGCGCGTCGATGGTGACTGCGCACCCGCCAGCTGGACAGGACGCGGCCGCATGTGCGGGTTGCGCGAGCGCCAGGCTGACGGCGGGAATCATCCCGCCGACGACAGCCATAATGGCCGCCCGGGCGATGACTCCCAGGCGGCGCCGGCTGCGCCGTTGGATCCGTTGTCCCACGGATCCAGCCGTTCGTGCCGCGTAGATCCTCGTCGCTATGCGACTCGGCTGCTGTGCGCCCATTGTCTCCGCCTTCCCAGCGCGACACGCATGTCGGCAGCTGCTGGCATCAGGACGCCGATCTTGGGGCCGAATGGAGCGGACCATCGCCAACATGACCGATCCCTCATCGGGGCGTCATGAAGGCGTCATCCGGCCGGGAGCGGCAATGGCGCCGCAATGGCGCCGCAATATCGTCGCAATGACGACTCGTTATCCGCGCGATGACAGTCCAGTCACTTTTCCGTGCAGCAGCTGTGCAACGCCCTACCGTCGTGGCCGACCCAAGCCACTATCCGAGGGAGACGGAAATGGCGATTCCGATGCAAGCAAGACATTCGGTAAACGCGGCACCGCTGACAGATATGAACGGGGTCCGGAGGGCGATGGTCGTCGTCGGCCTCGTCGGAATCGCACTGGTCCATTTACTGGACCTGCAGGGCAAGTTGAGTGAACTGCTTTATGTGGGCGTGATGTTCATCGCTCTCATTGTCGTGTCACTCGTACTGGCCGAGGCGCTGATCCGGTCCGATGATCTGCGTGCCTGGTTCGCGGCGGGAGCGGCGGCCGGCGCCACCATCGCGGGGTATGCCGTGAGCCGGACCACCGGGCTGCCGGGTGATCACAAAGGTGATGTCGGCAACTGGCTGGAGCCGCTCGGGCTCGCGTC
>JAODNL010000530.1 GCA_025465405.1 Pseudonocardiales bacterium
GTCCCGATCCACGACAGCTACCGTCAGCGGTTGCGCGTAGCTAAGCCCCCGCCAAGCATCAACGCTCTGACCCTTGCCACTCGCCTCACTCGCGCGACACCCAATCGTTGAGGACGAGGGGCATCCGAGTCGTCGATGCCTTCTACGCGCTGGCCTTGCGTGACAACGAGAAGTTCCGCGACCTTCGCCATCTTCTCCGTTGACAGATCTGACCGATCAGTCGCGCACGAATAGCCGTCGATTTGGGGCACCTCCCGGCGGGCGGAGCGCTGCGCAGATCGATCGCTACGTCGTTGGAGGTCTGGCTCAGTGGCCGCTTTGTGAGTCCGTCCGCTCCTTTGACAACGAAGACAACGCGTCTGTCAACAATGCGACCAGCGCCTCGTGCTGCACGTCAGCCGACGACCAGACCTCCTCATCCGAGCCGTCCAGCGCTCGGGCGGCCAGCCCCGCCTTGCCGTCGATCAACTCAGCGATCATGCTGTCGATGGTTTGCGCGGCGATGATGCGCCAGGCGGTGACGGGTTCAGTCTGACCGATGCGGTGGCTGCGGTCGATGGCCTGCGTCTGTTCCGCGTCGGTCCAGGACAGCTCGGCCAGCACGATGTTGGAGGCGACCTGCAGATTGAGACCCACGCCGGCCGCCGTCAGGGAGCAGACCGCGATGGCGACATCGGGGTCGTTCACGAAGGCGTCAACGTGTTTCTGCCGTGACGACGGCGTCTGGTCGCCCCGGATCGACGAGAAGCGGATCCCCTGGGTGGCGAAAACGTCCTCTGCGATGTCCATGACGTCGACGTGCTTGGCGAAGAAGACCACTTTGCCCGCGCTTCGCGCGAGCTGTGCCGCATAGTCGGCGGCGAGGCCGGCCTTCGCCTGGCCGATGCGTCGCATCATGCTGAACACGTTCTCGCCGGTCTTCGTCGTGCTCGCATCCTTCTGCTCCGACCTGGCCACCATGCGTACGAGGTCGTGGTCGATCCCTTCGACGACACCGGACCGACGGTTCGCCAGTGCGGTCTCGTACCGCAACACAAGCCGCCGTGCGAGGTCGCGCTCCGCCGCCCGGATCGACCGGCCGACCTTCTCGTCGAGCTCGACGGGCAGGTCGGCGGTGCGGCGGGCGGGGATGTCGGCAGCCACATCGACTTTGCGGCGACGAACGATGCCGAGGTCGATCACGCACTGGCGAGCGGCGGAGTAGAACCCCGGGTCCGAAGGGGTCAGGCCGATCTCCTCGAGAGAGTCCATCAGCTTGGCGAGCGGCTCGGTCTCGTCAATCCAGCCGAGGAACTGCCAGATGGCCCGGAAGTCCTCGATGTCGTTGATCAGCGGGGTACCGGTGAGTGCCATCAGCAATGGGCGGGAGGTGCGGGAGCGGATGCGCTCGGAAAGGTCGAGGACGTGCTGCGATCGTTGGGAGGTCTTGTTCTTGATGAAGTGCGCCTCGTCGACGACCATGCCGCGGAACCCGAACTCGCCGAACCACCCCACGTGGCGGTCGAGCACCTCGTAGTTGACCACGACGATGTCGGCGAAGCCGTCGACCGTGTCACCGTTGCCGTGGACCGCAGTGGCCGCGCGGTTCGGTGTCCACAGGCCAGCCTCGCGTAGCCAATTGGTCTTCACGACGCTGGGTACGACCACCAGCAGCGGGTAGGCATTCGCCACCTCCGCGGCGAGCAGCGCCTGAGCCGTCTTGCCCAGGCCTGGCTCGTCGGCGAGTAGGAAGGTCCGGTGGCCGGCCGCGGCAGCGGCAACCAGCTGCGCTTGGTGAGGCATCAGCTCCCGGCTCGCCGGCACGCGCAGAGGGGCCGGTGCCGGCAGGGCCATGCACGCCGGGGCTCCGCCCTCGGCACGTTCGAACGAGCTGAGGAGCGGGTTGAGCAGCTCCCAGCTGGCCAGACGGCGCGGACCGACCGTGCTCGGCCGGGCGGAGGAGAAGTCGGGGGCGAGGAACGGGTTGGCCAGCTGTCGAGATACGACCGACTGAGGCACGACCCGACGTTCGGTGCTGGCGGAAGTGGGCGCGGGCTCCGTCGGCGCGGTCTCGTCCGGGGCCGGTTTGATACCCGCCGCCCTCAACATGTTCCGCTTGAGCACCCTGGCCGCGTCGGAGACGACGGCATCCTCGGCGAGGAGTGCCAGGAGCTTAGGGTCGCGTACGGCGGTCTTCGCGAGGATCGTCGCGATCCCGTCTAGACGCTTCAGCTGCTCGGCCCGGCTGGTCTGGCTGCTGGTCTGCCCCCCCTGAACTCGGACGTGCTCCTCGCGCACAAGCAGGGCGATGACCTGAAACGTCGTGCGCACTGCGGGCGTCACACGGCGATTCTCGACAGCTGCTTCCACCTCGCGAACAGCGCGGGCGAGCACCGACATGACATCTTCGGGGCCGCGGACGCGTTGCTGCTTCGGCGAGGCGGTATGGCGAGCGCCCATCTGACGCCGGCCTGGTCGAGCCACAGAGTCCTCCTTCGAACGCCCACCTCAGTGGCCGGGCAAATCGGCACACATACCCGCGGTCGGACGATGGATGTCCGCGGAGAGCGCCCGGGCGACTGCTCCGAGACGACGCTGGCCCCACCGAACCCCGCGAGACCGACACCGCGAAGGCCGACGGGCCGCCCAC
>JAODNL010000558.1 GCA_025465405.1 Pseudonocardiales bacterium
CGGCAGCACCGGCACCGGCACCGGCACCGGCAGCAACGACATCGTGGTCGTACCCAGTGACGTGGCACCGCTGTACGGGTCCGTCCTGGACCCGGCGCTGTTCAACGTCAGCGCGCTGGCCCGTGACGGTTACGACGACGCGCACGCCGACAGCCTCCCGCTGATCGTTGCGCACGCGCCCGGAGCGCGGAACGCGGCCGGCACGCTGGCGGCCGCCTCGCTGCAGCCCGTGCGGGAATTGACCAGCATCGGTGCCACCGCGATGCGCGAGCCGCGCCGGACTGCGGCCCGGTTGGGTGCCCCGCTCTCCGCGGCCGGTCGAGCCGCGGCCAGCGAGCGCAGCGCCCCCGGCCGACTCGCGCCGACCGCCGGGCCGCTCGCCGGTGTCAGCCACATCTGGCTGGACGGCAAGGTACACACCACCGACCTCGACTGGGACCTGGGCAAGATCGGCGCCCCAGCTGCCTGGGCCGGCGGCAGCACCGGCAACGGCGTGACGGTTGCGGTGATCGACACCGGCGTTGACGCCACCCACCCCGACCTGGTCGGGAACGTGGTGGGGGAGGCGAACTTCTCCGACTCCGCCGATGCCGCCGACCGGGTTGGACACGGCACCCATGTCGCCGGCACCATCGCCGGCTCGGGCGCGGCCTCGGATGGCGCGCGCAAGGGCGTGGCATACGACGCCCACGTGCTCAACGTGAAGGTACTGGGCGACGACGGAGTCGGCCGCGAATCGTGGGTCATCGCGGGCATGGAGTGGGCCGCTGAGCACGGCGCGAAGGTCGCCAACATGAGCCTGGGCGGCGGCCAGACCGACGGGCAGGACCCGGAGAGCAAGGCCCTCAACGCCCTGACGGCACAGTACGGAACGCTGTTCGTCGTCGCGGCCGGAAACTCCCCGCCGACCAGGTACGTGTCCTCCCCGGGCACGGCGGACGCCGCGCTGACGGTGGGTGCGACCGACAGCAGCGACCACATGGCGGGATTCTCGGCGTGGGGACCGCGGGCGGGTGATGCCGCCATGAAGCCCGACATCTCCGCGCCCGGCGTCGGCATCGTCCAGGCCCGCGCCGCCGGCACCTCGATCGGCACACCGGTCGGGCAGTACTACACGACCCTGAACGGGACCTCGATGGCCACGCCGCACGTTGCCGGCGCGGCCGCCCTGCTCGCCGCGCAGCGCCCGGGTCTGTCCGCCGCGCAGCTCAAGGCGGTGCTACAGGAGACCGCCGTCATGCTGGCCGATACCAATGTCTACATCCAGGGCGCCGGACGGCTCGACGTGGCCGCCGCGCTCGCCCAACCGCTGATCGCAGACAAGGCCACCTTCGACTTCGGCCGGTTCGGCTGCACCGCGGCGACCACGAGTCGGCAGGTGACGATCACCAACACCGGTGGCACGGACGCCACTCTAGATCTCGGCCTCCAGCTCACCGACCCGTCAGGCCAGGCGGCAGCGGCAGGGACCGCGACCCTGTCCACAACGCGGTCGAGCATCGCGGCCGGCAAATCCGCGACGATCTCGGTCACTGTCGACCCGAGCAAGGCGACCGCGGGTCTCTACAGCGGCGCGGTAGTGGCCACCCCGCAGGGCGGAGGAGCACCGCTGCACCTGCCGATCGGCTTCATGGACGACCCGAACTACTGCGGTATCCATCTGTCCGCCGTTGGCCGCGACGGTCAGCCGGCGGTCGGCATCGCGGTCAGCATGGACCTGACGACGGGTTTCCGGGGCCGTAACGTCATCCTCATCCCCACCGGCGGCACCACGTTCTTCGGCGTGCGGGGCGATCGTTACAGCCTCATCGCCAGCGTCCAGCAGCCGCTACCGGGCGACCGGCTCGCGGCGGCACTGATCACCGTGCCGGAGCTCGCTGCCACCGCGGAGACCAACGTGACGCTCGACATGCGCACGTCGAAGCCGGCGTCGGTGGACATCCCCAAGCGGCCCACCGTCTCCAGCCTGGTCACCCTCAACGCCGCGCGTACCACTGCCAACGGCAACAGCCTGCGGTTCAGCAACGTCGCCGGCGGCCCCTACGGCAACCTCGCGGACTACGACCTGTACGGCGGGCAGACCGCCGACGGTCCGGTCAAGACCGGAACGCTGCAGTCCACGCTGTACGTCCGCCAGGTCGACGCCGGTCACGTCAACGATCCGGCCGGCGCCGACACGGTCTACGACCTGGCCTGGACAGGTCAACTGTTCCCAGGCGACATGCGGCACGTACTGAACCCGCAGGACGTCGCACGGTTGGCCCGCGTGGACGCGCACTACCACTCTCTTGGTACGCCGGGTGACGGCAGCGTCGACTGCGAGGAGCGACTGCCCTCGCTGAACGGGTCGCCGCTGTTCTACCCCTGCCTGCCCGTCCGGCTGCCGGTCCAGCGCACCGAGTACGTCACCCCCGGTATCACCTGGCAACGTCAGTTCTGGCACGTACCGGCTGATTCTCAGATCCTGCAGTGGCAGAGCGTCGGAAGCCAGACCTACCGGCCCGCGGCGCGC
>JAODNL010000564.1 GCA_025465405.1 Pseudonocardiales bacterium
TGCGCGAGCACGCCGACCGCGTCTACCGGCTGGCATTCCGCCTCTCCGGGAACCGAGCCGACGCCGAAGACCTCACTCAAGAGACCTTCGTCCGCGTTTTCAAGTCGCTGGCCGAGTACACGCCAGGGACGTTCGAGGGTTGGCTGCACCGCATCACGACGAACCTTTTCCTCGACATGGTGCGCCGCCGCCAGCGGATCCGGTTCGATGCCCTGCCCGAGGACGCCGGCGACCGCCTGGCATCCGGCGAGTCCGGTCCCGAGCAGGTCTATGACGAGATGAACCTCGACCCCGAGATCCAGCGTGCGCTCGACGCGCTGCCCGCGGACTTCCGCGTCGCGGTCGTGCTGTGCGATCTCGAGCAGCTGTCCTACGAGGAGATCGCGGCCACGCTCGGCATCAAGGTCGGCACGGTCCGCTCCCGTATCCATCGTGGCCGCGTGTTGCTGCGTCAGGCGCTCGCCCACCGTGCGCCCGGGCTGCGCCCGGCCGAGCCCGGTGCCACCGGGCTCGGTGCCACTGAATTTGCCACCGCCACGGTCGAGACGGCAGCCGACCAGTGAGTTCCCAACATCTGTCCGATGAGGCGATCGCGGCTTTCGCCGATGGCGTCCTCTCCGGACACGCCCGCGATCGCGCAAGCCGCCACGCCGCGGCCTGCCGCGAGTGCGCGCATGCGGTCGGAGTTCAGCGTGAGGCCGTGTTGGCACTTCGTGCGGCTCCCGCCCCATCGATGCCCAGCGGCCTGCTCGAGCGGCTGCGCTCGGTTCCCAGCACGACGCCGATCAACGTCGCGCCCACCGCGATCGGTCCGGACGGTTCGGCGATGTTTGCCGCCTTCGGCACCATGACGGCCGCGGCCCTGGTGCCGCCACGGCCGACCGAGCGGCCGTCCCGATCGACCGAGGCGCCCTCCCGGCCGGCAGACGCGCCGTCCCGGCCGGCCGAGGTGCGCACGCACCGGGTTCGGCCGATCGTCATGACGGCTGCCGCCGTCGCGGCCGCCGGGGTCGTTGCCGTCGGATCTGCCGCACATGCCGCTGGTGGCCCGAGCGGGCCGGGGCAGCCGGCCCCCGTGGCCCCGGCCGGGTTCATCCAGCAGAACGGCGGCGTTCCGGCCGTCGACACGATCAACCTGGATCGGCTCACCACACGCTAGGGCTTCCCGGACGCGGTTGGATGGATGGCGCCGTCCTGGGGCAGACTCGAGAGGACCAGTCGTCAGCCGTGAGGGTTCAGCCTTGACCGAGCACCCAGGACGCCACGCCGCCGAGCCGTCCGGCTCGCCGCTGCCGCCTGACGACGACTTCGCCCGTCCGCCGGGTGTCGAGCACGCGTTCGCACCTCGCGATCAAGAGCCGAACTACCCGCCGCCGCCGCCCACCGTCGCGCCCGAGGAGCAGGCTGTCTTCGGCCGGCCACCCGGCGCGGCCGAGTTCGCGCCGCTGGCTGGCGAGCGGATTCCACCGCGCCCGACCGAGGTCCCGCCGGTGCCACGCGTGCTCGCCGAGGCATACGCAGCGAGCGCGAACGCCTCCGGCGGCTTCGATCCGGCGCCTGGAAGCCGCATCTCCCCGCATGACCGGCCGCCGGAGTCGCCGTGGTGGAAACGCGACGCGCTCCACGATCCGTGGCGCGACCCGAACTCGCCGTTCTGGCTCGGCCGTGGCGCGATCTTCAGCGGGGGCAGCCCGGCTCAGGTCGCGCCGGAGGAGGACGCCGAACACGAGGACGATGTCGACGAGCCCGTGGCGCCCGCCGAGCAGCCACCTGCGACGACGTCCAAGCGGGGCCTCTTCGGCCTCTCTGCGCTGGCCCTGATGCTGGTTGTCGGCATCGTCGCCGGAGTGCTGGGCGGCGGCGCCGGGTACTGGCTTGCCAACCGCGCCAACCATCTCCTGCATCGGGGCGACGTCACGCTGTCCAAGACCGGGCGCCCCGCCAACCGGCCGCCAGGTTCGGTCGCCGACATCGCCAAGCGGGTCGGGCCGGCCGTTGTCTCGATCGCGGTGACCACGCCGAGCACGTACGCCGTCGGCTCGGGCGTGGTCATCGACAAGCTCGGGTACGTCCTGACCAACAACCACGTCGTCGCCGCCGGCGGGTCGTCGGGGGCAACGATCGTCGTGACCTTCGCCAGTGAGGCGACGGCCAAGGCTCAGGTCGTCGGCCGTGATCCCACGAGCGACCTCGCTGTGCTGAAGGTGCCCAGCGAGCAGCTGACCGTCGCGTCACTCGGCGACTCCGGCACGCTCGCGGTTGGTGATCCGGTGATCGCGATCGGCTCCCCGCTCGGGCTGCAGGGCACCGTGACCGAGGGCATCGTGTCGGCGCTGGACCGGGCGGTGCACGTGTTTGCCGACGACGGCAGTTCGGACGCCTACCTCGACGCGATCCAGACCGACGCCGCTATCAATCCGGGCAACTCCGGTGGAGCGCTCGTCGACGCGTCCGGTGCCGTCGTCGGGATCAACTCGGCGGCCGCCCTGGCCAGCACCGGAGCCAACGGCCAGCGGACGACGGCCAGCGGGATCGGCTACGCGATCCCGATCAACTACGCGCGGACGATTGCCCAGCAGCTGATCCGCTCCGGCAAGGCGGTCCACGCGTCTCTCGGCGCGCAGGGCCGTACCGCGACCGCCAACGACGGACTGCAGCAGGGCGCCTACCTGGAGCAGGTGGTGCGCGGCGGGGCGGCCGACAAGGCGGGCCTGCGCAACGGCGACGTCATCGTCGCGGCCGACGGCAAGTCGATCGTCGGTTATGACCAGCTCGTCGTGGTTGTCCAAGCCCACAAGCCGGCCGACACGATCTCGGTGACCTACTACCGCGGAGCGGCGAAGCGAACCGCCACGGTCACCCTTGGGTCGGCCTGAGCTTCGGCGCCTACACTCGCGACATGTTCAACATCGGGCCGCTGGAGCTCATGGTGCTCGCCGTCGTCGGCCTGATCGTCCTCGGACCGGACCGGCTGCCGGGGCTCGCGAAGGACGCCGCCCGGATGATCCGCACCCTGCGTGACCTCGCCACCGGCGCGCGCACCCAGCTGCGCGACGAACTCGGCCCCGAGTTCGCTGACGTCGACCTGCGCAATCTCAACCCGCGCACTGCGATCTCTCGCGTCATCCTCGGCGAGGACGCCGACGCGATCCGCAACTTCAACCCGCGTACTGCGATGCAGAAGGCGATCCTCGGCGACGACGACGAGCCGGTAGCCCCGGCCGCTGTGGATTCTTCCGAGGTTCCGGCGACCGGGGGGCTGTCCCTGGAGAAGGCGCCGCCACCGGCCCCGAAGCCGCTGGGACGGGGCGAGCAGGCGCCCTACGACGCCGACGCCACCTGAGTTCAGCGGGCGGGCGCCAGGCCGAGCGAGCGACCGACCAGGCTGTGCTGGCGCTGCGCGAGCGCGTCGGCCACCCCGCGCAGTGCGGTCGCGGCCGGTGACGCTGGATCGCTCAGCACGATCGGAGACCCTGAGTCGCCGCCTTCGCGGACCAGCTGGTCGATCGGGATCTGCCCGAGCAACGGCACGCTCGTGCCCGTCGACGCCGCGAGGGAATCGGCCACCGCCTGGCCGCCGCCGCTGCCGAACAGCTCCATCCGGCTGCCGTCAGGCAGGTCCAGCCAGCTCATGTTCTCGACGACGCCCACGATCTGCTGGTGGGTCTGCAGCGCGATCGAACCGGCCCGTTCGGCGACTTCGCGCGCAGCGAGTTGCGGGGTGGTCACGACGAGCAGTTCCGCCGACGGGACGAGCTGGGCGACCGAGATCGCGATGTCCCCGGTGCCGGGCGGCAGGTCCATCAGCAACACATCCAGCTCGCCCCAGAACACGTCGGCGAGGAACTGCTGAAGCGCGCGGTGCAGCATCGGCCCGCGCCACACGACCGCGGTATTGCCGGGCGTGAACCTGCCGATCGAGATGACCTTCACGTCGTGCGCCACCGGCGGCATGATCATCTGGTCGACCTGGGTGGGCTTGCCGGTGACGCCGAGCAT
The DNA here is from genome assembly GCA_025465405.1 of Pseudonocardiales bacterium. Taxonomy (GTDB): domain Bacteria; phylum Actinomycetota; class Actinomycetes; order Mycobacteriales; family Jatrophihabitantaceae; genus RYN-117. The sequence continues at coordinate 4,000 of JAODNL010000564.1, forward strand.
GCGAGGCACCGAGAAGCCGTAGATGTCTGCGTCCAGCACGCCCACCGACAGCCCCTTCGCGGCCAGCGAGGCTGCGATGTTGACTGTCACCGACGACTTGCCGACCCCACCCTTGCCGGAGGCGACGGCGTACACGCGGGTGCGTGACCCGGGTTGCGCGAACGGGATCTCGTTGGCCGGCGTGTCGCCACGTAGTTGCTGCCGCAGGGCGGTGAGCTGCTCGGCGCTCATCACGCCCAACGTGACATTCACGGCGGAGACCCCGGGAACGCCGGACACGGCGGCCGTGACATCACGGGTCAGCTGCTCTTTCATCGGGCAGCCCGGAACGGTCAACAGAACCCGCACGTCCACGGCGCCGTCGGCTCCGACCGCGACGCTGTCGACCATGTTGAGATCCGTGATCGGTTTGCGGATCTCCGGATCGTTGACCGTCGCAAGGGCGGAGCGAACGGCGCTTTCGTCGGGCTGGGGCACAAACCCGATGGTACGTGCGTACGAGTTCACTAGGATCGACGGTCATGAGCCAGGTGACGACGACGACTCCGCATGTCGGAGCGTCGGACTGGCGGGTCGGTGTGTGGCGTTCGTTCCTGCGCGCCCACGCGGGTGTCATGCGCGAGCTCGAACGCGAGCTGATCGCCGAGGCCGGGATGCCGCTGGCCTGGTACGACGTGCTGCTGCAACTCGCCGAGGCGCCCGCCCGCCGGCTGCGGATGGCCGAACTCGCAGATCGGGTGCTGCTGTCGCGCTCCGGGCTGACCCGGCTCGTCGACCGCCTCCAGGCGGAGGGCTTGGTCCGGCGCGAGCGCTCGCCCGACGACGCGCGCGGCACGTACACCGTGCTGACCGACGCGGGCATGGGCCGCCTCCGCCGAGCGGCCCCCATCCACCTCGACGGGATCGAGCGGCACTGGCTGGCGCATTTCTCGGACGAAGAGCTCGGCCGGCTCGGGAGCCTGCTGGACCGGCTCACCGGGCCTGACCTGGCGCCGTGCGCGCCGGAGCTCGACTGATGCCGGGCCGGGTGGCCGTCACCGGCGGCAGCGGCAAGCTCGGTCGCGCCGTCGTCGCGGAGCTGCTGGAACACGACTGGCGCGTCGTGAACCTCGACCGGGCGCGCCCACCGGAAGATCAAGGCTGCCCCTACGTCAGCATCGACTTCACCGACTTCGGCCAGACCGTCGAAGGACTCACCGGCATCCAGGATCGGCACGACGGGCTGGACGCCGTCGTCCACCTCGCCGCGGTGCCGGCACCCGGCCTGATCGCGAACGCCGCCACGTTCGCCAACAACGCGCCGACGACGTACAACGTGTTCTCGGCGGCGAAGCTCGCGGGGATCCGCAACGTCGTGTGGGCATCGAGCGAGACGGTATTGGGGCTGCCCTTCGACACGCCCCCGCCGTACGTCCCGGTGGACGAGGAGTACCCGGCACGACCGGAGAGCACGTACTCGCTGGTGAAGCACCTCGAGGAACAGATGGCAGCGCAGTTCTGCCGCTGGGACCCCGAGCTGAAGATGATCGGGCTCCGGTTCTCCAACGTGATGTACCCGGAGGACTACGCCGCGTTCCCGTCTTTCGGCACGGATCCCTTGCTGCGCAAGTGGAATCTCTGGGCCTACATCGACGCCCGCGATGGCGCCCAAGCAGTTCGACGGGCCCTGGAACACCGCGCCACCGGCATGGATGTGTTCGTGATCGCGAACGCGGATACCGTGATGTCGCGGCCGTCGCGGGAACTCGTCGCCGAGGTCTTCCCCGACGTCCCGGTGCGGCACGAACTCGGCGAGCACGAGACCCTCCTGTCGATCGACAAGGCGCGCCGCGTGCTGGGCTACGAGCCCCAGCATTCGTGGCGCGGCCACGTCGAGGTATGACGGCGACGGAACCGGACGACACGGCTCGACGATCGGCAATCCGTGATTCGCTCGGTGTCGGCCTCGCGGTCGGCGCGTACGGGTTCGCGTTCGGTGCGGCGTCCGTTGCCGCCGGGCTCTCGGTGTTGCAGACCTGCTTGCTGTCGTTGCTGGCGTTCACCGGCGGGACGCAGTTCGCCGTAGTGGGAGTCGTCGCGGGGGGCGGCACGCTCGTGGCGGCGCTCGGCAGCGGACTGCTGCTGGCCTCGCGCAACACGCTCTACGCGATGCGTCTCGCGCCGTTGCTGAACGTGCGCGGTGCGCGTCGCTTCGTCGCCGCGCACGGCACCATCGACGAGTCGACCGCGATGGCGATCGCGCAACGCACGCCGATCCTGTCACGCGTCGCCTTCTGGTGGACGTTCGCCGGCGTCTTCACGTTCTGGAATCTCTCGACGTTGCTCGGCGCGGCCGGCGCCAGCGCGCTCGGAAACCCGAACCGGTTCGGGCTGGACGCGGTGATTCCAGCGGCGTTCCTCGCGCTGCTCGCACCCCGGCTTCGCGCCGGTGCGATCGAGCGGCGGGTCGCTGTCGGTGGCGCCCTGATCGCCGCGATTCTGATCCCGATCACGCCGCCGGGCGTGCCGGTGCTGGCGTCGTGCGCCGCGCTGCTGCTCGCCGGCACGGTCCGTGGGCGGCCGGCATGAACCTCTGGGCCCTCGTCATCGCGACGATCGTCGGCTGCTACCTGCTCAAGCTCGCCGGGTACCTCGTACCGGCGCGGGTGCTCGACCATCCACGGACCCGCCGGCTCGTCGAGCTGTTGCCTGTGGCTCTGCTCGCCGCGCTCGTCGTCGTCGAAGCGCTGGCGAACGGCCGGCACCTGGAGTTCAACGGGCCCCGCCTGGCCGGCTTCGCAGTCGGTGCGGTAGCGGTGTGGCGGCGGGCGCCGTTCCTCGTCGTGGTCGTGGCGGCGGCGGTCACTGCCGCGCTGCTGCGCCTGGCCTGAGCGTCATTCGTCCTGGCTGTACTCATTCGGCCTGGCTGTACTCATTCGGCCTGGCTGTACTTATTAGGCCTGGCTGTACTTATTCGGCGGAGTCGGACACTGTCTCACGATCGCGCCGGTCTTCCCGGCGGTCCTCCCGCCGGTCGTCTCGCCCAGCCTCCAGGCGGGCGAGCTCGGAGCGGATGAAGTCACGTGTCGCGACCTCGCCCAGTGACATGCGGATCGTGGCAAGCTCTCGGGCGAGGTACTCCAGGTCCGCCTTGGCCTGCCGGGCCTCGTCGCGGTCGGCCTCCAGGTTGACGCGGTCGCGGTCGTCCTGACGGTTCTGCGCGAGCAGGATCAACGGGGCGGCATACGCGGCCTGCAGGGACAGCACCAGGGTGAGGAACGTGAACGTGTAGGGGTCGAATCGCCAGCCCTTCGGCGCCAGGATGTTCCATCCCAGCCACAGGATGATGGTGACCGTCTGGTAGACGAGGTACCGCCCGGTGCCGAGGAAGCGGGCGATGCGCTCGGTCAGCCGGCCGAAGGCCTCGGCGTCGTAGCGCACCCGCGGCCCGCGGCGCGCCTCGCGCGGCAGGTCGAGCCGAGTGCGTGCCTCAGCCATGGTCGACCTCGCGTACACCCGTGCTCTCGCGCCAGTCCTCCGGCAGCAGGTGGTCGAGTACGTCGTCGACGGACACCGCGCCGAGCAGCCGGTCGTGCTCGTCGACGACCGGTGCCGCGACCAGGTTGTAGGTGGCCAGGTGCCGCGTGACCTCGTCGATCGGCGTGTCCGGACGCAGCGAGTCGGTGTCCTTCTCGCAGACGCCGCTGACCAGAGCCGACGGTGGCTCGCGCAGCAGCCGCTGGATGTGCGCCGTGCCGAGGAACCGGCCGGTCGGCGTCGCCTGCGGGGGCCGCACGACGAACACCTGCGCGGCAATGGCGGGCGACAGCTCCGGGTTTCGGACCATGGCCAGCGCCTCGGCCACCGTCGCGTCCGGCAGCATGATCAGTGGCTCCGAGGTCATCAGGCCGCCGGCGGTGTAGTCGCCGTAGGTCATCAGCCGGCGCACCGGTTCGGCCTCCTCCGGTTCCATCAGCTCGAGCAGTCGTTGCTGGTCGGCCGCGGACATCTCGCCGAGCAGGTCCGCTGCGTCGTCGTCGTCCATCGCCTCGAGCACGTCCGCGGCACGCTCGTCGGCCAGCGTGTGCAGCAGTTCGACCTGGTCGTCCTCTGGCAGCTCCTGAAGGATGTCCGCGAGCCGCTCGTCGTCCAACGCAGCCACGACCTCGCGCCGCCGCTTGTCCGGCATGTCCTGCAGTGCACTCGCGACGTCGGCCGGCCGGAGGTCGGACAGCATCGTCAGCAGCGTGTCGGTGCCCTGCTGCTCGTCAGCGATCGCGAGACCGTCCACCTCGTCCCAGGCCACCTGGAACAGCTGGCCGCGGCGGCGGGGGAGCCGGGCACCTGCCGTCCGGACGGCGAGGCGGGTGATCACCCAGTCGCGGTTGCGGTTCTGCTCCATACCGGCGTCGACGATCGTGACCGTCTGGCCGGTCTCGCGAACCGTGACGGCCCGGTCCAGCAGCTCGCCGAGGACGAGCACCTCAGTGGGGCGTCGCTCGAAGCGCTTCAGGTTCACCGTGCCGGAGGACAGCACGACCGCGTCCGGCTCGATGCGGATCACCCGGCCCATCGGCACGAAGATC
>JAODNL010000611.1 GCA_025465405.1 Pseudonocardiales bacterium
TCACAAGGCCGCGGCTCGCAACTTCGCCGACATCGCCGCGATGGGTGCCGTGCCCACTGCGCTGCTCGTCGGGCTGGCTACGCCGGGTGATCTGCCGGTCGAGTGGGCCGACGGACTGATCGCGGGCCTGCGCGAGGAGTGCGGTGAGGTCGGCGCGGCGATCGTGGGTGGTGACGTCACGGCAGCCGACGTCGTCACGCTCGCGGTGACTGCGCTCGGCGACCTGCAGGGGCGCGCTCCGGTGACACTCGACGGTGCCCGGCCGGGTGACGTCGTCGCGGTGTCCGGACGCCTCGGGTGGGCCGCTGCGGGCTTCTCGGTGCTCGGCCGCGGATTCCGCTCGCCCGTTCAGGTGGTCAACGCGCACCGCCGGCCCGAGCCGCCATACGCGGACGGTCCGGTCGCGGCCGATCTCGGCGCGACGTCGATGACCGACGTCAGCGACGGGCTCGTCGCCGACCTCGGGCACATCGCCGAAGCCAGCGGCGTGCGCATCGACCTGCAAGCGGCCCGGATCGACATCCCGGCCAAGATCCGCGAGGTCGGCGCGGCACTGAACGTGGATCCGCTGGTGTGGGTGCTCACGGGCGGCGACGACTACGCGCTCGCCGCAACGTTCCCCGCGCGGACCGACCTGCCCGACTCCTGGTCGGTGATCGGCGTCGTGGCCGACGGCGAGGGCGTGCGTGTCGACGGCCGGCGCTGGCCGGTCGGGGGGCACGAGCACTTCCGTTAGATTCGGCCGCGTGGAACTCCGCTTCGAGGCGCGCCCCTACGACGACCCGGACGTGCAGCGGCTGGTCGCCGCCGTCCAGCGGGAGTACGTGCGCCGCTACGGCGGTCCCGACGCGGCCGCCGTGGCCACGGACGAGTTCGCGCCGCCCGCCGGGCTGTTCCTGGTCGGTCTGCTCGACGGGGTCCCGACCGCGACCGGTGGTTGGCGGTTCATCAGCGACGACACCGTCGAGATCAAGCGGATGTACGTGCTGGAGTCCGCGCGCCGTCGCGGGATCGCGCGCCGCATGCTCGCTGAGCTCGAAGCCACTGCGTGGTCCTCGGGCGCGCGGCGGGTGGTGCTGAACACCGGTGACCAGCAGCCGGAGGCGATCGCGCTGTACGACTCAGCCGGATTCGAGGCGATCGAGGGATTCGGCCACTACGCCTGCGCGCCGGGCGCGCTGTTCTACGGCAAGGCGCTGACTCGTCGCGCGGCCGAGTCGACGGCGCCGCAGAGATGACAACGGCCCGCCTCGCATAGGCGAGACGGGCCGGTCGGGACGAGCGGATCAGCCGCGGGTGACCTTGCCGGCCTTCAGGCAGGAGGTGCACACCGTGATCCGGCGGCGGGTGCCCGGCGCGACGAGCGCGCGGACGCGCTGCACGTTCGGGTTCCACCGGCGGTGGGTACGGCGGTGGGAGTGCGAGACGGACATGCCGAAGCCGGGCCCCTTGCCGCAGACATCGCAGACGCTGGCCACTGTGGCCTCCTTGGTCGACTTGCACGGCGAACGCGTGCGGAGAATGACTTTCGAAAACGACTTGGTGCCCGGACAGCAGCTGGGCAACCTTGGCAGTCTAACCGCTGCCGCCCGGGCCGGCCAAACCGGTCCGCGGCCGGCGCGGACAGCCGCACCCGGTTCCCGGCCCAGTATTCTGCGGCAAACCGGCAGCTGCCGGGCGTACCCGACGTCGGGGGTGGACGTGCTCGAGGCGCTGGACGCGGACGGGGTCCGTCGCTGGAGCCGCGCCGCCGTCGAGTCCCTGAACGAGCACCGGACCGAGATCGACGATCTCAACGTCTTCCCGGTCCCGGACGGCGACACCGGAACGAACCTCGCGTTGACCATGACCGCTGCCGACGATGCGCTGCGCGCGGATGCTGCCGTGACCGCGGGCGACGCGCTGCGGGTGCTCGCGACCGGAGCCGTCCACGGGGCGCGCGGCAACTCCGGAGTGATCATGTCCCAGATCCTGCGCGGGCTGGCCGAGGCCGCGGCCGGCTGTGCGGTTCTCGACGGTCGCCTGCTGGGCAACGGCCTGCGCCGTGGCGCTGACGGAGCACGTGACGCCGTGGCCGAGCCGGTCGAGGGCACGATTCTCACCGTGGCCCGCGCCGCCGCCGACGCGGCTGAGACCGGCGCGGCGCTCGGCGACCTCGCGCGGTCGGTCGTGGCCGCCGCCGAGATCGCGCTCGCGGGTACGCGTGAGCAGCTGCCCGCGCTGTCGCGCGCAGGTGTCGTCGACGCGGGCGGCCGCGGCCTGGTCCTGCTCCTCGACGCGCTGGAGTGCACGATCACCGGCCTGTCGAGCCGGCTCGCCCCGCCGCGCCGAGCCGGTCGGAGAGGGATGCCGCCGCGGTCGGTGCGCGAAGCCGGCAGCGTGGAGTTCGGCTACGAGGTGCAGTACCTGCTCGACGCGCCGGACGAGGCGGTTGCCACGCTGCGGTCGGAGCTGACCGCGCTGGGTGACTCGGTGGCGATCGTCGGCACCGGCGCGGGCGTGTGGAACGTGCACGCACACGTCAACGACGCCGGCGCGGCGCTCGAAGCCGGTGTCGAGGCCGGTCGGCCGCACCGGATCAGCGTCGTCCGCTTCGCCGACCAGCCGCCGGCCGCGGATTCCGGCGGCACCGCGATCGTCGCCGTCGCGCCGGGCGACGGGATGGGCCACCTGTTCGAGGCCGAGGGTGTCCGCGTCGTGGACGGGCGGCGGCCGTCCACGAGCGAGGTGCTGGCCGCCGTTCGCGCAACGGGAGCGGCCGAGGTGGTCCTGCTACCGTACGCCTCGCAGGTGACAGGGGTGGCGGAGGACGCGGCCGCCGCCGCGCGAGGCGAAGGGATCCGCGTCACCGTCGTCCCGACGCGGTCGCCGGTGCAAGGGCTCGCCGCCGTCGCGGTCCACGACCCGGCGCGCCGCTTCGACGACGACGTGGTCGCGATGGCCGAAGCCGCCGCCGCGACTCGGTTCGCCGAGGTGACGATCGCCGAGGGCCAGTCGCTGACATCAGTCGGCATCTGCCAGAAAGGCGACGTGCTCGGGCTGATCGACGGCGAGGTCGTCGAGATCGGTCGCGGCCTGGTGGCGGTCGTCTTCGCGATCACCGACCGCCTCCTGGGAGTGGGCGTGGAGCTCATGACCGTGCTCGTCGGCTCCGACGCGCCGCCCGGCATCGGCGAGCTCGTCGCGGGCCACGTCCAGGAGCGCGCCCCGTTCACCGACGTCACCGTGTACACCGGCGGCCAGCCGAACTACCCGCTCATAATCGGTGTCGAATGATCACATTGGACTCGCGGCTCGACACCGTCGCCGGCCGGGCGGCCGCACCGCTGGCGAAGGCCTTCGCCATGCGTACGGTCGGGGATCTTTTACGGCACTATCCGCGGCGGATGGCTGAGCGCGGCGAGCTCACCGACCTCGCGTCGCTTCGCGTCGACGAGGACGTCACGGTGATGGCCGAGGTGCAGAGCTGCAAGGTCCGCGGCCAGGGCACCAACGGGGTGCGGCTCGAGGTGGTCGTCAGCGACGGCAAAGGCACGCTCGACCTGGTCTTCTTCGGCAAGCGCAACCTCTGGCGCGACCGGGACCTCGAGCCGGGCGCGCTCGGGCTGTTCTCCGGCCGGGTGCGGCTGTTCAACCGGCGACGTCAGCTCGCCCACCCCGACTACAAGCTGCTGCGGGCCGACGGTCTCGAGCGCTACGAGGCGGACGAGTTCGCCGGTGGCCTGATCCCCGTCTATCCGGCCACGAAGGACATCCGGACCTGGGTGATCTCGAACGCAGTGAGCCAGGCGCTGCTCATGCTGGACCCGGTACCCGATCCGGTGCCGGCGGACATCCGGGCGCGGCATGCGCTGGCCGACTACGACACCGCGCTGCGGGCGATACACCGTCCCGACAGCCGCGATGCCTGGTACGCCGCGCGGCGACGCCTGAAGTGGGACGAGGCGTTGGGGGTCCAACTCGCACTGGCCCAGCGCCGGGCCGCGGCCGCCGCCAACCCGGCGCTTCCCCGCCCGCCCCGGCCCGGCGGGCTGCTTGAGGCCTTCGACGCGCGCCTGCCGTTCACGCTCACCGCGGGCCAACGCGAGATCGGCGACGTGATCGCGGGCGATCTCACCGCCGCGCATCCGATGCACCGGCTGCTGCAGGGCGAGGTCGGCTCGGGCAAGACGGTCGTCGCGCTGCGGGCGATGCTGCAGGTCGTCGATGCGGGCGGGCAGGCGGCGCTGCTGGCGCCCACCGAGGTACTCGCGCAGCAGCACGCCCGGTCCATCGAGGCACTGCTCGGCCCGCTCGCGCAGGCCGGCCGCCTCGGCGGTGGCGATGACGCCACGCGGGTCGCCCTGCTGACCGGGTCGTTGCCGGCCGCCGCGCGCAAGGCGGCACTGCTCGACGCCGCGTCCGGTGCCGCCGGAATCGTGGTGGGCACGCACGCGCTGATCCAGGAGCACGTCAGCTTCGCCGACCTCGGCCTCGTCGTCGTCGACGAGCAGCACCGCTTCGGTGTCGAGCAGCGCGACGCCCTGCGCGGCAAGGCCGCCACGCCACCCCACCTGCTGGTGATGACCGCGACGCCCATCCCGCGGACTGTCGCCATGACGGTCTTCGGCGATCTCGAGACGTCCACGCTGGCCGAGCTGCCGGCCGGTCGATCGCCGATCTCGACCAGCGTGGTGCCGGCGTCGGAGAAACCCGCGTGGCTGGACCGGGCCTGGGGACGGGTCCGCGAGGAGGTCGGCGCCGGGCGGCAGGCCTACGTCGTCTGCCCGCGCATCGGGACGGACGGGCCCGACGACGAAGCCGAGCTCCCTGACGTCGAGGTCCCGGACGACCTGATCGCCCGCCGGCCGCCACTTGCCGTCAGCGACCTGCTACCAGCACTTGCCGAAGGCCCGCTCCACGGGCTTCGGCTGGCGCCACTTCACGGCCGTCTACAGCCGGACGAGAAGGATCGGGCCATGGCGGACTTCACCGCGGGTCGCATCGACGTGCTGGTCGCGACAACCGTGGTGGAGGTCGGCGTCGACGTGGCCAACGCGACGGTCATGGTGGTGATGGACGCCGAGCGCTTCGGCGTCTCGCAGCTGCACCAACTGCGTGGGCGGATCGGCCGAGGTGCCGCGCCCGGCCTGTGCCTCATGGTCACCGAGGCGCAGGCCGGCACGCCTGCCCGCGAGCGCCTGGATGCGGTGGCGGCCACGACCGACGGCTTTGAGCTGGCCCGCCTGGACGTCGAACAACGCCGCGAGGGT
>JAODNL010000613.1 GCA_025465405.1 Pseudonocardiales bacterium
GCTGATTGAATGCGGTCGCGCCGTCCGCGAGAAGAGCGTCGACTTTCGACAGTGCGGCCGTTTCGGCTGCGGTGTCAGCGGTCAGGTCAACGGCGGTCATGACCGCGGCGTTGCGACGGTAGCTGTAGGACAGCTCGGCGGTGTAGCTGGCAGCCATGATTTCTCCAGGTGGTGGAGCGGACCTATGAAGTGCAGGAGCGACGTGAACGATGGCTGATACACGTCAGCGCGTGACGGCGACGTCCCGGCGCCGCAGGCGGCAGCGGTGTGAGACGATCGATTCTCCGAAGCGGCGCCAGGTAGGGCCGGCCCGCCGACGGCGACCGTATCTCTTCGGGTGAACGAAGGGAAGAATCTTCTGCCCAGCCGCCGGTTGACCCGTCAAGCCTCGAAGCTGAAATCGACTCGCTTCGGTGGTGGCCGGTAGCTGGTTGCGTCCTCGAGCGGGAGTGGCGGGTTCGATCCACACGCCACGCACCCAAACGAGGAGGCAGTCGTGCCTTGTGCCCATTCGGCACCGGGAGTAGCGTCCCGCCCGCTCCTTAACCGAAGGAGGGGCTATGCCCGGCTGGTACGTCCATCTGGAGGCAGGCCACCTGGCTGCGGAACGCTTGCGCAGCGGGGACTTGCCGCAGGGATATCCCCTTACTCTGGCCGAGGCGGCCGAACTCGGCGACATCGCCCACCGTTGGCGCAATTACCTTGCCGCGGGCGCTCTAGGTCCAGACCTTTTCTTCGGGCTCCCTGACTACAAGGCCGGGACGGGCGCGTTCCTGTTGAATGCGATCGAGTGGGTGCTGGACACCTGGCAGACACTCGACGACGACTTCATCAGCAAGTGGGAGAAGTGGGTCGGGCCGATCTCCACGGACCTCTCGCTGATCGAGGCCAATCTGACCGGCGGGGTTCTGAACGAGATCGGCGAGGGTCTGAACGATCTGTCGGCGTCGGTGTTCAAGGCCTTCGAGACGCTGATCACGCGGTTCGGCGATCTCTGGGGTCTGCTGAGCAGCGGGGTGCCACAGGGTGTCGCCAACAGTGCATTTTTCTGGTCGGACATTTTCCACTACCGCAAGACAATGACGTTCCCGTGGCAGCTGTACAAGGATGCGGCGGCGGCGCGCTCGGCGGCACGGCTGGCGGGCGACGACGACGCGGCCGGCGACGCCGAGGGCAGGATGGCGTTTGCGATCGGCTGGATGTGCCACTGCGGCACGGACGTGATCGGGCACTCCTTCACCAACACGAAGGTGGGCGGTCCATATCGCACGCACTGGCAGCGGCACCACCTGATCGAGAACCACATGGATTCGCAGAACTACGGCGTAGGGCATGGCTCCAGCGCGTATTACGAGATGTACGGCAAGTCGGCGCTGCATTTTCGGCTGGCCTTCCGGGACGCCGGTAATCCTCCGCCGGACCCCGCGTACGCCGGGCGTGATGACCAGCCGGCGTACGACTATTTCACCGGCTTCCCGGCATACGACTTGTCGGAGAGCGCGCTCGGCGACCAGAACCGACACCAGTTCTACGACCTGGACACCAACGACCTGCCCGACCACCTCAAACAGGCGATCATCGAGACGATGGGAAAGGTGTTCCCGAACGACGGCCCGCAAGTGCTGACGCACGATCCCTCCTTCTCCACGACCGATCCGGCCACGGGGCAGCCGACGGGGCGCCCGAACGAGACGGCGATGGCCGAGATGTGGCAGTTGGTCTACCGCTATCTGAAATTCGCGGGGTCCGACGGCTTCTCTCCCTCGCTTCCCCCGCCGCCGGCATTCATCAACGACCACCCGTTCCCGACGCCGCCGGGCAGCTCCTCGGTGGGCGACGACCCGTCGCGCGGCGCGGACCCGGACGACAACTCGTTCAACCTGCTGGACCTGCTGTTGGCGATCTTCGCGTGGATCATCTACATCGCCGAGGTAATCGTCTGGCTGGTGACTGTGTTGCCGGGGCTGATCATCGACGCCGCAACTTTCCCGTTGCGCGAAGCTCTGTACTGGGCGTTCGTCGTTCCGGCCTGGAACCTCTACCTGCTCTCTCGCCGGATGCTGGTGATGGAGGCTTACCTGATGCCGCGTCCGGACGAGGTGGATCGCGGCCTGGTCACCATGGGTGTCGCACCCGGCAACCCGTGGCCGGACCTGCTCGGGGACCTCTTCGATCCGACCGGTTATTACACCGGGCCACCGAGCGGAACACCGTTCGACGAGCCGTCCGGCCGCACCTCGTCGGGCAGCGAGTGGGACAAGGACTCTGCGTATCCGCGGGCAATCGTGATGGACTCAGCGCCGGTGATCGCCCAGCTCGGCCTCGTCCCGGGACCACTGCTGTCGTGGATACCGAAGACGCCGAGCGAGTGGGTCGCGCCGTGGAACTACCCGGAGCGGACCGTGGACGGCAGCATCGTCGGTTGGGAGGCGGCGCTCACCCACGCCGGCCCGTGGGTGCAGGGCGACCAGACCTCCTTGCTGCTCACGAACATCGGCGGTGACCCGGCCGCGACGGCTGACTACGAGTCGGCGAAGGACCCAGCGACGACCGAGGCGCACTCAGCGACGTACCTTCCGCAGAACCGGACACTCGGCGGCCCGGTGGACTACTCGCTGCACATCATCGGCGAGCTCGCGGCCGCCGCCGACGCGGATGCCTGCCCGCTGCCGGACATGAACCTCGATTCGGACCGCGGGTACGCGGCCCACACGTGGGACTGGGTGCGACACACGGAGGCAGACGGCCCTGCGTTCCTGGCCGATCCGAAGATCACCTCCGACCCGGCGGAGAACGTCCGATACCTCTTCCGGCAACCATGCACGGTGCCGCAGGGTTACGACCCGAACTGGAGCCCATCGCACACCCACTACGACTTCCAGCAGGCCCTGCGCATCCACTACCTCGACCCCGACGCGCCTGCACCGGACCCATGCGACCCCAAGGGAAACCCAATCGACCCACGCGACCGCGATCGTGCCGGCGTTCCACCGGAGGGAGGGCGGAAGGGGTGAACACCCACGGCACAGAGCCGACGGACGGCCCCGATCAGCCTGTCGATCGCGACGAGCACCAGCCGCTTACCGCGGAGCAGGACGCCTCGGAGCGCGGCGCGGGCAGCCATGACGGCATCGGTGCGCACCTGGACCCCGGCCCCGGGCCTGACGGTGACCCCCACTGGCAGCCGGACGAGGGCTTCATCGGCGAGGTCCGCAAGACATTCCAAGGGCTGCTCGGCGACAAGCGGCGCTACCTCCGAAACGACACGTTCTGGCCGTACCTGGTGATCCGCGCGATGCCGGGGGACAAAGGTGCCCGTCCGCTGTGGCCCCCGACCGCGACGTGGGAGAGCCCGGACCTGCTGCTCATGCCCGCCGAGGTGACCGGGCCCTTCGATCGCTCGCAGCTCGTCGCGCAGCCGGTGGCCGGCCGCAGCTACCGGGTGTTCGTCCACGTGTGGAATCTGGGCCGGCATCCCGCGATCGGCGTACGCGTGCGGGCGTGGTGGGTGCAGCCGGGGTTCTTCAACCCGGCGACGTCGACGCAGTTCCCACCGACGATGATCGGCGGGGCATGGGCGAATCTCGGCGACCGAACGCAGCCGACCTGTCACCAGATCGTCGAGATCGGGACACCGTGGACCGTGGTGCAGGACAACGACGCGCACGAGTGTCTGCTCGCCGCGGCAGACTGTTTCGGCGACACGTGGTCGGGCTCGCTCGACGCGAACGGCGACCGGCACGTCGGCCAGCGCAACCTGACGATCGCGGCGGCGTCCTTCGACCTCGGTCCCCTGCTGGCGCATCTGGCCCGCGCGCTACCGCGCGGCGCGGACCTCAACATCATGCACGCGGGACCGGCGGCTGACGTCGTGCTGAAGGTGCACTTCGAGGCCCCGGTCGCGCGTCCCCCCACCGAACTCCCAGGCGTGCCCGTGGCCGGGCTCGGCACGCACCTAGGAACACTGACTCGGGTCGCCGAACGGCGCGTATTCGTCCCCACCGATCGGCTCGAAGCGCCCGAGGAAGGATTCGCCGCGATAGCGACAGGCGGCCCGACGATAAGCGGCGCCGTGCACGCGATGACTGACGAGCAGCGGCTTCGGGTCGGAAAGATCATTGAGGCCCCATCGCCGGAGTTGCTCGGCCGGGTGCTGACTGAGCATTTCGCATTACCCGACCTTCGCGCCGGCACGCTCGCTGCAGCGCTCGGCGGAGGCACCGGCACCGCCCACCTGCTGCGGTTCGTGGCGGTGCAGTCCGGTCAGTTCGTCGGCGGCTACAGCGTCCTCGTCACCGACGCGCGCATTGACCAGCGCGAATCAAAGCAGTAGAACGGCGCCAATCGGAGCCAAGTCGGTGATCTAGGCATTCGGCATGGTGTTGGGCTTGCTGGCGTGGTTCGCGGTTCAGGCGACAGTCACCGTCTATGCGGTCGAGGCCGATGTGGTGCGGGCGCGCAGGCTCTGGCCGAGAAGCATCGTCCAGCCCCCGTTAACCCCGGCCGACAAGCGAAGCCTCCAGGCAGCGGCTGAGACGGAGGTCAGACGGCCTGAGCAGCAGGTGACGACACGATTCAGTCCTGCTGGCCACCACCGTCGCCGCGATGGAGCGGAGTAACGCATGACATGAGCGTCGCCGTTCGTTAACGCCAGCGTTCGCCGATTCGCTCATACGCCCGTCTATGCGATGGCCGGTGGTCTGCAATATAGGCAATACCGGCGACATTTCGCAGACGGCCTGGAACACTTCGGGAATGAGCTATGTGCGGGGGAGCCAAGCCGAATCGATGATCTTCAGCGACGAGGGGATCGAATATGGGCCTGCTGGTCTCGCACACGTCGTCGACACGGAGTCGGCGTTGAACGGACGCAACGCGGCGGTCGGCTACGCAGTCTGTGGCGAAGCCGTCCTAATCTGGCAGCAGCCCTTCGATCCCAATCTTCCCGACGTCCACGATGCGTGCGCAGCTGTAGCTGCGACGGAACGCCGGCAGGCCGACTCAATCGCCCAGCCGGCCTTCCCCCGAAGGTAGGTCCGATTATGAGGCCCACCCCCTTTCGCGAGCCCTTCGTCCACTGCAAGCAGCAGATGGACCATCGGACGGCGCTCGGATCGTCTGGCTTCTCGTGGACCTATCGTTGCTTCCCGCTACTTGCTGGGCTGGGGTGTCGAGCAGTGGATTTTGGGGTTCGCGCCGACGTAGTTGAGCGGTCCAGCCAGGATGGTGACCGCGATGGTGCTGGCCTTGGCGCAGGTGGTGTCCGAGCCGCGGTAGTAATGGCGCTGACCTGCGGCGATGGCGCCGCTGACCAGCCAGATCACGAGCAACACGGCGATGCCGGCTTCGCCTCGTGCGCGGGTGCGGCCGCCACGCCAGGTAGTCATGGAGGCGGTTTACCCTGGGGCGTCCCGGCCGACCACCGTAACGACCGCGCGGCTCTCGTCGACCCCGACGGTGCCGGGCCGCGGCTGTTCTTCCAGAAGGTGCCCGAGCCGAAGACGGCCAAGAACCGCGTGCACCTCGACCTCCGTGCGGCCGCCGGCGTACCGCCGGAGGGCCGGACGGACGCCCTCGAGGCCGAGTGCACCCGCCTGGTCGCTCTCGGCGCGCGTCGGGTGCAGCGATTGGAGGCCGATGGCATCAACGGCGTCTGCATCGTGATGCAGGACCCCGACGGCAACGAGTTCTGCCTCGACTGAACACCGTTGCTTACGGCACCAATCCTGCCGCGTGCCGGCCGGCGGCGGCCGCGGCGAGGAAGAACGAGGTGTCCTCGGCGAGGCCGCGGCCCATCCTCGACAGCGACGCGCCGCCGTCGCGGAGCGCCAGGTCCAACGACGCGGGCGGGGGTTGGCGGCGGACGGTCGTGGCCGGGGTCGTACGTGACCTGTGGACCGAGCCGTATCCGAAGACGGCGCCGGTCCGGCGGTCGATCTCGTTCCTCGCGCCGGAGCCGTCGTGACTGCACGTCGGCGTCGCCGCACCAGACGTGGCCTGGTGGCAGATCCTCGGACGCGGCCACCTGGACCGACTCGGCGGACCGCCCGACGGTGCCGTCCCCTCGGTGACGGCCGCTGGGAACTCACCCTCGGCAACCCCGAGGACTGGATCTCCGGAGACACCTACGACGTCGACGTCGTCCGCGCCGCCTACGACACCCTCGTCCCACTACTCAGGCCCAGCACGAGCATCTGACACCACAGTCGCCGAAGACCTGAGACCAAGGGGCACCCGAACTTGGGTTCGTCGCGCAGGTGGATCCGCCACCGGGCAACCGCGTGTCCTGTAGTGGCCAGCTGCTGAGGGTGAGGGATGAGGCGGCGAGCCGAGTTCGGTCAGGCGGTCGCTGCGTTCGGCGCGACGTCGGGCAGGCCGTCGAGCGTGTGGGCGAGTGCTCCCAGGTCCAGCTCGAGGGCATGCGCGAGCGCTGCGACGGTGAAGAACGCCGGGGTCACGATGCGGCCGGTTTCGATCTTGCGCAGAGTCTCGACGGGGATACCGGCCGCGGCGGAGACGTCGACCATGCTGCGCGTGCCTCGTGCCGCACGCAGAGCCGCCCCGAGCAGGCGGCCACGTTCACGCTCGTGCGGGGTCAAGATCGGACGCACCATGTCCGTGATACTAATACCGGTATAGAAATCCCGGTAGGCGTTGGAGGTGCCGAGCGTGGTGGAGCTGAAGACGCCAGGCGAGATCGAGGCGATGGCCGCCGCAGGCGGGGTGGTCGCCCGCGCCCTGGCCGAGGTACGCGGCCACGCCGCAGTCGGAGATCGGCTACGGGATCTCGACCTGGTTGCGCGAGAGGTCCTGCGTGGCGCGCGAGCATCGTCGCCGTTCCTGGGCTACCAGCCGTCCTCCGCTCCGGCCCCTTACCCGGGGGTTGTGTGCCTGTCCGTCAACGACGCCGTCCTGCACGGCATCCCCACCGGTTACCGGCTGCGCGAGGGTGATCTGCTCAGCGTCGACTGCGGCGCCACGCTCGACGGCTGGACCGCCGACGCGGCGATCTCGTTCTGCGTGGGTTCGACCTCAGACGACGACGCCCGTCTGCTCGAGCGCACCGAGCACGCCCTGCACGCCGCCATTGCAACAGCGCGAGACGGCGCCCGGATCGGTGACATCTCCAGCGCCATCGGCGCTATCGCGCGCGACGCGGGCTACGGCTTGCACACCGACTTCGGCGGGCACGGCGTTGGTCGCACCATGCACGAGAACCCCCACGTACCCAACGACGGCCGGTCAGGCCGCGGAATGCGGCTACGCGACGGGATGACGATCGCGATCGAACCGTGGTTCATGGCCGGCGGCCGAGATGCCTACCGCATCGACGACGACGGATGGACGCTGCGCAGCGACGACGGGTCCCGCGGTGCCCACTTCGAACACACCATCGCCATCACCGACGACCAACCACGCGTGCTCACGAGACTCGCGTGAGGCACCATTCGCCACGTCCACGACCCGCCGCGCTGCGCCGAGCAGGATGAACCGACAGATGTCGTTCGAGGCCATCGCCGACCGGCTGCTAAGCGAGCCCGCCGTCACCGACGGCAGAGGCTTTGGTACCTCCCCAGGTCTAGGCGTGCAGGGCCGAATCTTGGCAATGCTCGCGCGCGAGGAGTTCGTCGTGAAGCTCTTCGCCACCCGCTGCGCAGAACTCCTGGCAGATTCGCCCTCGCGCAGGAAGCCCTTACCTTCGTTCGTCCGCGGGCGAGCACGCAGTCGCGAGCAACTCCGTAAGCGATCCGCTACGGGA
>JAODNL010000615.1 GCA_025465405.1 Pseudonocardiales bacterium
CGGACGGCCGGCGACGTTCGCGGTGCTCTGCGGCGGACCCTGCTGCAGCGGCGCCTGCGACGAGACCGTGTAGTAGTCCTTCTCGTCGTCGCCGAGGCGCATCGGGTGAGGCGGCGCCTCCATGCCCGGCAGCAGCGGCGCCATCAGCTGTTCCTTCGTGTAGATCAGGTCCTGGCGATTGTCGAGCGCGAGCTCGTATTCGTTGCTCATCGTCAGCGACCGGGTCGGGCAGGCCTCGATGCACAGCCCGCAGAAGATGCAGCGCAGATAGTTGATCTGGTAGACGGCGCCGTACCGCTCCCCCGGCGAGAAACGTTGCTCGTCGGTGTTGTCGGCACCCTCGACGTAGATCGCGTCGGCCGGGCAGGCCCAGGCGCACAGCTCGCAGCCGACGCACTTCTCCAGCCCGTCCGGGTGCCGATTGAGCACGTGTCGCCCGTGGTAGCGCGGCTGCGGCGGGTAGTAGTCGAACGGGTATTGCTGGGTGTACACCTTCTTGAACATCGTCGAGAAGGTCAGCCCGAATCCCTTCGCGAAGCCGGCCAGGCTACCGGTGGGCTCCGCGTTCGGCTGGTCAGCCATCAGCGTCGTCTCCGTCCGTCAGTTCAGGGGTCGGTCGGCGGACCGACGCCGTGGCCAGTCGCTTGGGCGACGGCACGACCAGGTCCATCGGTGGGGTCGGGAAAGTCGGCGTCAACCGCGCCTCGTGCTCATCGTCGGCCGCCCGGTCGGCGGCCCGGCGCGACGTGGCGCCCTCCCACATCATCAAGGCAGGGACCACGACGAGCAGCAGCACGAGCGCGAGTGGGACCGTGGTGGCCTTCCACGCCTCCCAGCCGCGGTCACGCAGCACGTGGATCGCGGTGACCGCCATGATCCACACCAGGTTGATCGGGATCAGCACCTTCCAACCGAGGTGCATGAACTGGTCGTAGCGCAACCGCGGGAGCGTGCCACGCAGCCACACGAACACGAAGATCCCGACGATGACCTTGCCGGTGAACCACAGCATCGGCCACCATCCGGCGTTCGCGCTGTGCCACAGCGACAGTGGCCACGGTGCGCGCCAGCCGCCGAGGAACAGCGTCGTCGCCAACGCTGAAACGGTCACCATGTTGATGTACTCGGCCAGGAAGAACATCGCGAACTTGAACGACGAGTACTCGGTGTGGAAACCACCGACGAGCTCCGATTCCGCCTCGGGCAGGTCGAACGGCGCGCGGTTGGTCTCACCCACGACCGCGATCGCGTAGATGCAGAAGGACACGAACAGCGGGACGACGTGCCATATGTGGCGCTGCTCGTACACGATGCCCGACGTGGACATCGTGTTCGAGAACAGAAACACCGCGACCATCGACAGGCCCATCGCGACTTCGTACGAGATCATCTGAGCCGCCGAGCGCAGCCCACCCAGCAGCGGGTACGTCGAGCCGGACGCCCAGCCGGACAGCACGATCCCGTAGACACCCAGCGCCGAGCATGCGAACACGACGAGCACGCCGACCGGAAGATCGGTCAGCTGCAATGGCGTCTTGTGCCCGAACATCGACACCTGCGGGCCGAACGGGATGACCGAGAACGCCACGAACGCCGGCGTCGCCGAGAGGATCGGCGCGAGGAAGTAGACCGGCTTGTCCGCCAGCGCCGGGATGATCTCCTCCTTGAACGCCAGCTTGATGCCGTCGGCGAGCGATTGCAACGTGCCCCACGGGCCGACCCGGTTCGGCCCGATCCGGTTCTGCATCCGGCCGACGACCTTGCGCTCGAAGACGATCGAGAACAGCGTCATCACCACGAGGAACGCGAAGACGGCGACGACCTTGATCAGGACGAGCCAGACCGGCTGGTCGCCGAACCCCGGCAGGTTCTGGGTGGAGGTCGGGAGCGCGATCACGACTCACCTCCGGCCAGACCGACGACGGGCGGAGCGTCGGAGCTGGTCAGCCTGACGACCGCGCCGGACGTCACACCGAGCGTCGCACGCACGGCACACCCCCGCGCGTTCGTCGGCAGCCACACGACCCGGTCGGGCATCTCCTCGATGACAACCGGCAGCACCAGCGTCCCCAGCTCGGTGGACACGGCCACCGAGCCCCCGGCGGCCACGCCCACCTCGGCCGCGGTGGCCGGGCTGAGAAGGGCGCGGGCCGGCTTGGCGGTTCCGGCGAGGTATTCGTCGCCGTCCTGCATACGGCCCGCGTCGAGCAGCTCGGGCCACGTCGCCAGAAGCGCCTCGCCCTTGCCCGCAACGGCGGGCGGCGACGGTGCGACCGACGGTGCACCGGGCCGCGGCAGTGCCAAGGTCAGGCGCATCAGCTCGTCCCGGGCGGCGGTGACCGTGGGCAGCGCCAGGTCGACGTCCAGCTCCTCGGCGAGCGCGTGCAGTACCCGCCCGTCGGAGATCGCGCCGGTGTTGGTGATCGTCAGGTCGAACGGGCGGCGGCGGCCTTCCCAGTCGACGTAGCGGCCGGCCTTCTCGGCCGGCGGCGCGACCGGCAGCACCACGTCGGCGCGCTCGGTGACGGCGCTGTGCCTGACCTCCAGGCTGACGATGAAGCCGGCCCGGGCCAGCGCCTCTGCCGCACATTCCGGGTCGCCGACATCGTCCGGATCGATACCGCCGACAACGAGCGCCGCGAGTGAACCGTCCGCGGCCGCGCGCAAGATCTCGTTGACGTCGCGTCCCGGCGTCGACGGCACGGGGCCGCGCCAGAGCAGCTCGATGACCGCACGCGCCTCGGGGTCGGCGACCGAGCCTCCGCCGGGCAGCAACGACGGCAGCGCACCGGCGTCGATGGCACCGAGCTCGCCGGCGCGCCGCGGAACCCAGGCGATCGCAGCACCGGTCCGCGCGCCGAGCGCGGCCACCGCACTCAGTGCACCGGTCGAGGACGCCAGCCGCTCGCCGGCGATGATCACCGCGCCGTCGGCCGACAGCGCATTGACGACGGCCGGATCCAGGCCGGCCAGCGCCGCACCCTCACCACCCGGCAGGGTCGGCACGAGCGTGCCGTCGAGCTTGCGCAGCCCGCGCGAGGCCAGTGGCGCGACGGACCAGACCTTCGTGCGGCCCAGCCGGGTGGACTTGCGCAGGCGCAGGAAGACGATCGGCGACTCGTCCTCGGGCTCGAAGCCGACGAGCAGGACGGCGGGCGCGCGCTCCAGCGACGCATAGGAGACGTGGTCCGGCGTCACCCCGGCCACGTGCGAGCCGAGGAACGCGAGCTCCTCAGCGCTTGCCGGGCGGGACCGGAAGTCGACGTCGTTGGTGTTGAGCGCGAGCCGGGCGAACTTCGAATACGCGTACGCGTCTTCCTCGGTCAGCCGGCCACCGGGCAGGACCCCGACACCGCCGCGGTCGACGGCCTCACGCAGGCCGGTGGCGGCGCGCTCCAGCGCTTCCGGCCAGCTCGCCTCGACCAGCGCACCAGCCAGGTTGCGCACCAGCGGCTTGAGGATCCGGTCGGGCTGGACCGCGTAGCCGAACGACCAGCGTCCCTTGTCGCAGTTCCACTCCTCGTTCACCTGCGGGTCCTCGGCGGCCAGCCGGCGAGTGATCTTGCCGCGCCGCCAGTCGGAGCGCAGCGCGCAGCCGGACGCGCAGTGCTCGCACACCGAGTCCGTCGACATCAGGTCGAACGGGCGCGCACGGAACCGGTACGACGCACCGGTCAAGGCGCCGACCGGGCAGATCTGCACCGTGTTGCCCGAGAAGTACGACTGGAACGGCACCTCATCGGACGTGCCGATCTGCTGTTGCGGGCCGCGTTCGAGCAGGTCGATGAACGGGTCGCCCGCGATCTGCTCGGAGAACCGCGTGCAGCGCTGGCACAGCACGCACCGCTCGCGGTCGAGCAGCACGTTCGACGAGATCGCGATCGGCTTGGGGAAGGTGCGCTTGGTCTCGTGGAAGCGGGAATCCGCGCGACCGTTGCTCATCGCCTGGTTCTGCAGCGGACACTCGCCACCCTTATCGCAGATCGGGCAGTCGAGCGGGTGGTTGATCAGCAGCAGTTCCATGACGCCCTGCTGCGCCTTGTCCGCGACAACCGAGGTCAGCTGCGTCTTGATGACCATGCCGGGCATCACCGTCGTGGTGCAGGACGCGGCGGGCTTGGGCATCCCGCGTCCGTTGCCCATGTCCGTGACCTCGACCAGGCACTGGCGGCAGGCGCCGGCGGGATCGAGCAGCGGGTGGTCGCAGAACCGCGGGATCGCGATGCCGAGCTGCTCGGCCGCCCGGATGAGCAGCGTCCCCTTCGGCACGGAGATCTCGATGCCGTCGATGGTGACGGTGACGAGATCCTCCTTCGCCGGTGCGTCGTCGACTGCGGTCATCAGTGGGCTCCTGCCAGCGTGCGCACGCCGCTGGTGGCGGCCGGGTACGGGCAGCCGCGCCCGTCGATGTGCGCGAGGTACTCGTCGCGGAAGTACTTGATCGACGACGACACCGGGCTCGTAGCGCCGTCACCGAGCGCGCAGAACGAACGGCCGAGGATGTTGTCGGACAGGTCCAGCAGCGTGGCGATGTCCTCGATCGTGCCGCGGCCGTCCTCGAGCCGCTCGTAGATGCCGACGTACCAGTACGTTCCCTCGCGGCACGGCGTGCACTTGCCGCAGGACTCGTGCTCGTAGAACTGGCTCCACTTCTTCACCGCGCGCACCACGCAGTCGTCCTCGTCGAAGATCATCAGGGCGGACGTCCCGTTCATCGAGCCCGCTGCGGCGACCGAGTCGAAGTCCAGCGGCACGTCCAGATGCTCATTCGTGAACAGGGGCGTGGACGAGCCGCCGGGCGTCCAGAACTTCAGCTCCTTGCCACGGTTCATCCCCCCGGCCAGCTCCAGCAGTTCCCGCAGCGTGGTGCCCATCGGCGCCTCGTACTGGCCGGGGTTCGTGACCCGACCGGACAGCGAATAGATGGACGGGCCGGGCGAACCCTCCGGGCCCATCTCGCGAAACCAGGCGGCGCCACCGAGCACGATGTACGGGACGCTGGCCAGCGTGCCGACGTTGTTCACGACCGTCGGCGCGTCGTACAGGCCGTTCGTAGCGGGGAATGGCGGCTTGAGCCGGGGCTGGCCGCGCCGGCCCTCGAGCGAGTCGAGCAGGGCGGTCTCCTCGCCGCAGATGTAGGCGCCCGCGCCCGCGTGCACGGTGATCTCGCAGTCGAAGCCCGAGCCGAGGATGTCGGTGCCGAGGTAGCCCTTGGCGCGGGCCTGCTGGACCGCGGCGGTGACGCGTCGGATCGCGTGGACGGCCTCGCCACGGATGTAGATGAACGCGCGTTGGGAGCGCACGGCGTAACAGGCGATGATGGCGCCCTCGATCATCGAGTGCGGGTCGTTCATCATCAGCGGCATGTCACGGCAGGTGCCGGGCTCGCCTTCGTCGGCGTTCACCACGACGTAGTGCGGCTTGCCGTCGTTCTGCGGGATGAACTGCCACTTCATCCCGCCGGGGAAGCCGGCGCCGCCGCGGCCGCGGAGCGTCGCGTCCTTGACGAGCGCGATCAGCTCGTCAGGCTGCATGGCGAGGGCCTTGCGCAGGCCGGCGTAGCCGTCCAACCGCTCGTAGTTCTCGATCTTCCACGGCTGGTCTGTGCCGAAGCGCTTGGTCAGCACGGGTGTCAGCGGCACGTCATTCCCCCTTGCCCTTGCCCGGTTCGCTGCCGGCGCCGGAGCCCGTCCGGTGCGCGTGGCTCGTGTCCTCGGCTGAAGTCGTCAGCGGGGCGTCGTGCGAGCTCGGCCGTTGCTTGGCCGCTTCCGGCTGCGCGGGCTCGGCGCCTTCGGGTTTCACGCCGGCGCGTCTCGCATCGTCACCTTTGGCACCGTCGCGCTTGGCATGATCGCGTTTGGCATCGTCGCGCTCGAGCGCGTAGGACGGCGCCGTGTCGCCACGCTCGAGCGCCAGTCGCACGCCCGCCTCCGTCGCGCGGCCGCTGCCGACGGCGTCCGGCGCGAGGGTGCGTTCGTCGAAGAAGCCGGCGATCTGCCGCTCGATCTGCTTGAACGAGCACAGCGGCGCTCCGCGCGTCGGCTGCGGCCGCTCGCCGGACTGCAACTTCCCGACCAGATCACCCGCCGAGTCGAGCGTCTGGTTGTCGAAGTACTCGTAGTTGACGGTGAGCACCGGCGCGTAGTCGCAGGCCGCCAGACACTCGGCGTGCTCGATCGTGATCGTGCCGTCGGGCGTCGTGTCGTTGTTGCCGACGCCGAGCGTCTCGCACAGCGCCGCGAATATCTCGTCGCCGCCGAGCACTCCGCACAGGGTGTTCGTGCAGACGCTGACGAGGTACTCGCCGGTCGGCTTGCGCTTGTACATCGTGTAGAACGTCACGACCGCCAAGACCTGTGCCTTGGTGATGCCGACAGTGTCCGCGCAGAACGCGATGCCGTCGGCCGTGACGTAGCCCTGTTCGGACTGGACGAGATGCAGCATGGGCAGCAGCGCCGAGCGAGCCTGGCCCTCCGGGTAGCGCGCGATGATCTCGGCCGCCTCAGCCCGAGTGCGCTCGCCGAAGACGGTCGGATCGCCGGGACGATCCAGGTTGATCACCGACGTGCGGAAGTTCTGCCGTCCCGCGTCGGCATTCGTCGGCAGGGTCACCGCACACCTCTGAACAACGGGCGGGGTCCCTGCGCAATCGTGAGCGGGGCCAGCGATTTCGTGGGGCGGCTCATCGGTCGCACCCACCCATCACCGGGTCGATGGAGGCCACTGAGGCGATCACATCGGCGACCATCCCGCCGATCGCCATCGTCGCGACGCCCTGCAGGTTGATGAACGACGGCTCGCGGAAGTGCACGCGGTAGGGCCGCGTGCCGCCGTCGCTGACGATGTGCGCGCCCAGTTCACCGCGCGGGGACTCGACCGCCGAGTACACCTGCCCAGGAGGCACGCGTAAGCCCTCGGTCTCCTGCTTGAAGTGGTGGAGGAGCGCCTCCATCGAGGTGCCCAGGAGGTGCTGCACGTGCTCGAGGGAGTTGCCCATACCGTCCGGGCCCAGGCTCAGCTTCGCCGGCCACGCGATCTTCGGATCGTCGATGATCGTCGGGCCGGGCTCGAGCCGGTCGAGCACCTGCTCCACGATCTTCAGCGACTCCCACATCTCCGCCACACGCACGACGAACCGCGACCAGCAGTCGCCGCGATCGTCCGTCGGCACCTCGAAGTCGAAGGTGTCGTAGCCGAGGTAGGGCTCGGTCTTGCGCAGGTCCCACGGCAAGCCCGCGGCGCGCAACAACGGGCCGGTGATCCCCAGGGCGATGCATCCCTCGACGCCGATCCAGCCGACGTCCTTGAGCCGGTTGACCCAGATGGGCTGGCCGCGCAGCAGCTTGTCGACGCCGCCGAGCTCCTCGCGCATCTCCTTGATCCAGTGCCGGATCTTCTCGTCGTAGTCGGCCGGCAGGTCCTGCGCGACACCGCCGGGCCGGACGTATGCGTGGTTCATCCGCAGGCCGGTGATCCCCTCGAAGATGTCCAGGCAGCGCTCGCGGGCCCGGAAGCCGTTGGTCATCGCGGTGAGCGCGCCGAGTTCCATGCCGCCCGTCGCGAGCCACACCCAGTGCGACGACAAGCGGTTGATCTCCATCATCAGCACGCGGATCAGCTGCGCGCGCTGCGGCACCTGCACGCCGAGCAGTCGCTCGACCCCCATGCAGTACGCCGTCTCGTTGAAGAACGGCGCCAGGTAGTCGGCGCGGGTCAGGAAGGTGACGCCCTGCGTCCAGGTGCGGTACTCGGTGTTCTTCTCGATGCCGGTGTGCAGGTAGCCGACCACCACGCGCGCGTCGGTGACGGTCTCGCCCTCGAGCTCGAGCACGAGGCGCAGCACGCCGTGCGTCGACGGGTGCTGCGGGCCCATGTTGAGGACGAGCCGCTCCTCGGTCAGCGGGTCGCCGGTGAGGACCTGGTCCCAGTCGCCGCCGGTGAGGTTGTAGACGCGCCCTTCGGTGGTCAGCCGCGACGGGGCGTACTGATCGCTCATTTGTAGGCCCGCCTCTCGTCGGGAGGAGGAATCGTGGCGCCCTTGTACTGCACGTCGATCCCGCCGAGCGGATAGTCCTTGCGCTGGGGGAAGCCATCCCAGTCGTCGGGCATGAGGATGCGCGTCAACGCGGGGTGACCGTCGTAGATGATGCCGTACATGTCGTAGGTCTCGCGCTCCTGCCAGTCGGCTCCGGGGTAGAGACCCGTGACCGACGGAAGGTGCGGGTCCTCCGCGGTGACCGCGACCTCCAGGCGTACCCGGCGGCGGTAGGTCATCGAGGTCAGGTGGTAGACCGAGTGCAGCCGGCGGGCGGTGCCGAGGTAGTCGACTCCCGACACGCTCGAGCACAACTCGAACCGCAGCGACGGATCGTTGCGCAGCGCGGTGGTGACACCGATCAGATGCTCCCGGGCGACGTCCAGCGTGAGCTCGCCGCGGTCGACGACGATCTTGCTGATCGCTGCGTCGAACTCCGGGTAGGCGGCCCGCAACGCGTCGATCAGCTCGTCGAAGTAACCGCCGTAGGGCGGCTCGGCCTGGGGTGGGTCCCACGGCTCGCGCACGAGGCCGCCGTAGCCGGAGGTGTCGCTGCCCTGGGTGACACCGAACATGCCCTTGTGCGGCGCACCGAACGGTGCCCCCGGCAACGAGCCGGCCGCCTCGGTGACCGGCTGGATGTCCGAAGCGCGCTGGTCGGGCGCGGCGTCCTCGGGCACAGGCCGCTCGGTGGGTCCGGTCATCGATGCGTCACCGCCCGTACTTGATGCTCGACGGGACGAGTTCGACCTTCTGGTCGGCAAGCTTCGCGGCGCGCTTGGGACCCAGCGGCTCGTTCATGATCTTGTGGTGCAGCTTGAGCACCGCGTCGATGAGCATCTCCGGACGCGGGGGACACCCGGGGAGGTACATGTCCACCGGCACGACGTGATCCACGCCCTGGACGATCGCGTAGTTGTTGAACATGCCACCGGAGCTCGCGCACACGCCCATGGCGAGCACCCAGCGCGGCTCGGGCATCTGGTCGTAGATCTGGCGCAGGACGGGGGCCATCTTCTGGCTGACCCGGCCGGCGACGATCATCAGGTCAGCCTGCCGCGGCGACGCGCGGAACACCTCCATGCCGAAGCGCGCCGAGTCGTACCGCGGCGCGCCGAAGGTCATCATCTCGATCGCACAACACGCGAGGCCGAACGTGGCCGGCCACAGCGACGACTTCCGGGTCCAGTTGACCAGCTTCTCGACGCTGGCCAGCAGCACGCCGTCCGGCAACTTCTCTTCGAGGCCCATATTGCTAATCCCAGTCCAAACCGCCGCGGCGCCAGACGTAGGCGTACGCGACGAACACCGTGACGATGAACAGCACGATCTCGACCAACCCGAACAGCCCGAGTGCCTTGTTCGCGACCGCGTAGGGGTACAGGAAAATGATCTCGATGTCGAAGACGATGAACAGCATCGCCGTCAGGAAGTACTTGACCGGAAAGCGATGCGGTCCGAGCGGCTGCGGAGTCGGCTCGATCCCGCACTCGTAGAAGTCCAGCTTCGCCTTGTTGTAGCGGCGCGGACCGACGAACGGCGCGATGACGACGGAGAACGTCGCGAACGCCAGCGCCAACGCGAACAGGAGCAGGATCGGCAGGTACGGCGAGAGCATTTCTGCCTGTTCTCCTCTCTCGTCTGTCGGTATTGCGCGGTGGCCAGGCTAGACGGTCGCGGCTTCCTACCGGACGGCCGGGGTGATGCGGGTCAGGACGTTGATGATCCGGTCCGACACGTCGCCGTCGCGCGGATCGGTGAGGTTCGCGAGCAGCTTCAGCACGAAGCGCATCAGAGCGGGATGCGGCAGCCCGTGCCGGGTGCAAGCCTGCATCACCGCGGGCTTGCCGATGAGCTTCACGAACGCCGCGCCCAGCCGGTAGTAGGCGCCCCATTCCTGCTGCATCCGCCTCGGGTAGGCCTGTAGCGCAAGCTCGCGGGCCGAGCCCGCGGGTCGGGCGAGTGCCTGCACGACCGCCTCCGCCGCGAACCGGCCGGACTCCATTGCGTACGGGATGCCCTCGCCGTTGAACGGGTTGACCGAACCGCCGGAGTCACCGACGAGCAGCAGCCCGCGCACGTAATGCGGTGTCCGGTTGAATCCCATCGGCAGCGCGGCGCCGCGGGTCGGCCCGGTGGCGGTCTGCTCGCGCAGCCCCCACTCCTCGGGCGTGTTGTCCAGCCACGTGGTGAGCATCGCGCGGTAGTCCGTCTTCTGGAATCCCGAGCTGGTGCTGAGCACCCCGAGACCGGCGTTCACGGTGCCGTCGCCCATGCCGAAGATCCACCCGTAGCCGGGTAGCAGCGCGGACTCGTTCGGCTTGCCGTCCCACAGCTCCAGCCAGGACTCGAGGTAGTCGTCGTGCGTCTTCGGGCTGGTGTAGTACCGGCGGACCGCGACGCCGAGCGGGCGCTTGTCGTTGCGATGCACGCCGAGATGCTGGGCCAGCTTGCCCGAGACGCCCTCGCAGGTCAGCACCAGCGGCGCGCGGTACTCCATGGAGCCGCTGTCCTCGGTGCGGCGGCCGCCGCCGCGTGCTCGGACGCCGGCGACGCGACCGGCGCGATCCAGGATGGGTTCGGTGACCGTCGTCTGCTCGTGCAGCACGGCGCCCGCCTTGACCGCCTGGTTGGCGAGCAGCGCGTCGAGATCGGCCCGCGGGCGTACCAGCCCGTAGTTCGGGAAGCTGGTGAGCTCGGGCCAGTCGAGGTGCAGTCGCTGCCCGCCGCCGATCACGCGCAGGCCCCGGTTGTGCAGCCAGCCGGCTTCCTGGCTGACGTCGATGCCCATGTCGATCAGCGCGCGGGTGCCCCGCGGCGTCAGCCCGTCGCCGCATACCTTCTCGCGCGGGAACGACGTCTTCTCGAGCAGCAGGACATGCAGTCCCGCGGTGGCCAGCCAGTACGCGGCGCTGCTTCCGGCGGGACCGGCTCCGACCACGATCACGTCGGCGTCCTGACGGGCACTGTCGGCGACCGTGGATTCGGGGCGCACCGCGACGTCCGGCGTGCTCGGCGCACGCGCAGCGTCGCTCAGCGCGGTCATCGCACGCTCCCGTCTCGCTGCTGCCTCAGGACTTTGTGAACGGCTTCACGAGCTGTTCGTCCTGAGTCTAGTGCGCACGATCGGGCCTGCTGCGGCCGACCTCCGTCGATCGAGACGCCTGAACGGCTGCCCTGGCGACCACTCGGACATCTTGATCACCCCCGTCGACCAAGACCCCTGAATGGCTGCCCTGACGACCACTCGGACGTCTTGATCAACGCGGGACGGCGCGGACGCGAGACGGCGCGGACGCCGGACGGCGGGGCCAGGAGGACCGGTGCCGGTGTCAGCGAACGCCGAGCAGGTCGATCACGAAGACGAGCGTCTTACCGGACAGCCGATGGCCGCCACCCGCGGGGCCGTACGCCTTCTCCGGCGGGATCGTGAGCTGCCGCCGGCCGCCGACCTTCATACCCGGGATCCCCTCTTGCCAGCCCTGGATCAGGCCGCGCAGCGGAAACTCGATCGACGCGCCGCGGTTCCAGGACGCGTCGAACTCCTCGCCGTTCTGGAACTCGACACCGACGTAATGCACCTCGACGGTGTCACCCGGCTTCGCCTCGGCGCCCTCGCCGACGACGATGTCCTCGGTCTTCAGGTCGGTCGGCGCCTCGCCGCCCGGGAACTCGATCACTGGCTTCTCAAGGGTCATGCCATCCATCCAACACGAGGGCGATCGGTGGGCATGAACCGTCCCTTTGCACCCGTGATGGTGCCTACCGCGGGCCGGATAGCGACCAGCGCGGGTGCAAACCCGGGGACGGGGCCGGCACGGGGTTGCGCCGACGTGGCAGGCTCGGCATGTGCCTGCCGATCGCCTTGGCCAGCCGCGAGCCGACCCCGCCACCGCCGTCCGCGATGCCCCCGCTGCCGATATCGACGGGCCGACGCTGTACCGCATCCTGGCGCTGCGGGTGGACGTCTTCATCGTCGAGCAGAAGTGCATCTACTCCGAACTCGACGGCCGCGACCTCGAACCGAGCGCCCGGCTGGTGTGGGCCGAACGCGCGGGCGAAGTGCTGGCTACCCTGCGCCTGCTCTTCGACGACGACGGCACCGCGCGCATCGGGCGGGTCGCCACCGCGGCGAGCGCACGCGGGAACGGCCTGGCGGCGAGGCTCATGGAGCGGGCCCTCCAGTTGGCCGGCGATCGCAGCGTCGTCCTGAACGCGCAGTCGTATCTGACCGACTGGTACGCGCGGTTCGGTTTCGAGCGGGCCGGCGAGGAGTTCCTCGACGACGGGATCCCGCACATCCCGATGAGGCGCGCCGCCGGACCGCTCGACTAGGCGACCGCCGCGGCCCAACGACCGCGCGACCCACCGACCGCGCGACCCCCGCAGCCCAACGACCGCGCGACCCCCGCAGCCCAACGACCGGACCACCGCCGCGGCCCAACGACCGCGCGACCCACCGACCGCGCGACCCCGCGGCCCAA
>JAODNL010000618.1 GCA_025465405.1 Pseudonocardiales bacterium
GGTCGCCACACTGCAGGAGGCGATCGACACCTCGGTCCGGCTCGCAACCCAACCCGAGATGCCACGCCGACCCACCCTGCGCCCGGTCAGCGGTGGCGGCTGACGGCCTCCGATGAGCAAACCCGGCGGCTCGGCCGCGCGCGGACCCATACACTTGTGAGGACCTTGAGACGCGGGGTGGGGGACGACGTGGCGACGATCGAGCGCGAGGATCCACTGCGCAGCGTGCTCGCGACCGTCGCGCCGGGCACCTGGCTGCGCGACGGCCTCGAGCGGATCCTGCGTGGAAACACCGGTGCCCTGATCGTCATCGGCTGGGATCGGATCATCGAGACGCTGTGCACCGGAGGCTTTCCGCTCGACGTCGAGTTCTCGGCAACCCGGCTGCGCGAACTGTGCAAGATGGACGGCGCGGTCGTGCTCACCGACGACGGCACGCGCATCCTGCGTGCGGCCACCCACCTGATGCCCGATCCAGCCATCCCCACCGAGGAGTCGGGCACCCGGCATCGCACCGCTCAGCGGGTGGCGTTGCAGACCGGGTTCCCGGTCATCTCGGTGTCGCAGTCGATGCGGATCATCAGCCTGTACGTGCTCGATCGGCGCTACGTGCTGCAGAGCACGGGCGAATTGCTGTCGCGCGCCAACCAGGCCATCGCCACGCTGGAGCGCTACAAGGCACGCCTGGACGAGGTCTCCAACGCGCTGTCCGCGCTGGAGATCGAAGACCTGGCCACGGTCCGCGACGCGGCCATCGTGTCGCAGCGCCTCGAGATGGTGCGCCGGATCGCCGACGAGGTCACCGGCCAGGTGGTCGAACTGGGCACCGACGGGCGCCTGCTCGCCCTGCAACTCGAGGAGCTGATGGCCGGCGTCGACGCCGACCGCGAGCTGATCACGCGGGATTACCTGCCCGCTGGGCGGCGGACCAAGACGCCCGGCCAGGTACTTCGGGAACTCGCCGAGCTCTCGGCCACGGATCTGCTCGATCTCACGCAGGTCGCTCGCGCCATGGCCCTGCCGAGCACGCCGGAGGCACTGGACAGCGCGGTGAGCCCGCGCGGGCACCGGCTCCTGTCACGCGTCCCCCGGATGCCGGGCACGATCCTGGACCGGGTCGTCGAGCACTTCGGCGGCCTGCAGAAGCTGCTCGCGGCCTCAGCCGAGGACCTGCAGGCCGTCGACGGGATTGGCGAGACCCGGGCCCGGTCGGTTCGCGAGGCGATCTCGCGGCTGGCCGAGGTCTCGATCATCGACCGCTACTCGTAGCTCAGCTGATCGAGAACTGCGCAGCCGCACCCGCGCGCCCGGAGAGCAGGGCGTAGAGCGTGTAAGTACCGGCGCCGACCCGTTGCCGGGTGCCCGCACAGTTCGCCTGCGAAGACAGGCCGGACCACACGATGCTCACCCGCACCGGCTGGCCGACGGCCAGCGTGCGGGCGGCCGTGCCCGACTGCACCTCGCAGTCATGACTGCCCCACACCCGGGACTCGCCGTTGTACACCCGTAGCTCGACCTGACGGTCGGCGAGATCCTGCACGCACGGCGCCGCGCCGGCGTTGGTGACCTGGAGCATCACCACAGGCTGGTCGCCGACGTGATAGCTCGCCTTGCCCGCGACGGCCGCAACCTTGAGCTGGCTGGTCTTGCATGGCCCGGGCGCCGCAGCGTGCGTCGCCGACCCCTTCTGCGTCGTCGAGGCGCTTGGCGTTGTCGTCGACGAGCTCGCCGAGTGCGTCGTGGCCGGATGCGACGTGGTCGGAGCGGAGCTCGTCGAGAGCGCGGCGTTGGACGACGAGGACGACGAGTGCCCCGCGCCGGCCGCGGCGTTGTTCTTGTTGCTGTTGGGTCGCAGCACCCATGCGGTGAGCACGACCAGCACGACCAGTGCGCCGAGCAGCGTGAGTCGCCGCCTCCAGTACACGGACGGCGGGAGCGAACCGACGGGATGCAACATGCTCCGATCACGCTACCGGGCAGGCCAGCCAGGTCCGCGAAGACGCGCGCGTGCGGCGTGCGAGGATGCCGGATCATGCCCGCCGACACCACCCGCTCCACCGGCAGCAGCGACATCGCGCCGGGCCTGGTCGCGGCGGTGCTGGCCTGGTACGAGGTGTCCGCGCGCGAGCTGCCATGGCGGGCGCCCGGCGTGACGCCATGGGCGGTGCTGGTCAGCGAGTTCATGCTGCAGCAGACGCCGGTCGCGCGGGTCCTGCCGGCCTACGCGGCCTGGCTGCGGCGCTGGCCCACGCCGGCCGCGCTCGCCGCGGATTCACCCGGCGACGCGGTGCGGATGTGGGGCAAGCTCGGCTACCCCCGACGGGCGCTGCGCCTACATGAGTGCGCGGTCGCCGTGGTGGACCGCTTCGGCAGTGCGGTGCCCGCGGACGTCGACGACCTGCTCGCCCTTCCCGGGATAGGCGCGTACACCGCGCGCGCCGTCGCGGCGTTCGCCTTCGGGCAACGGGCGCCGGTCGTGGACACCAACGTGCGCCGGGTCGTCGCTCGGGCGATCGCCGGGCAGGGCGACGCCGGGCCGCCGTCGACCGTGCGCGACCTGGCGACGGTCGCGTCGCTGTTGCCGGCCGAGCCTGGCCGGGCTGCCCGCTTCAGCGTTGCGCTGATGGAGCTCGGCGCGCTGGTGTGCACGGCGCGCGCCCCGCGGTGCTCGGATTGCCCGATTGCGGCCTCGTGCGCGTGGCAACTCGCCGGCGCGCCGGCGTATGAGGGGCCGACGGTGGCGCCGCAGCGCTTCGCCGGAACCGACCGTCAGGTCCGCGGCCTGCTCCTGGACGTCTTGCGGGCCTCGCTTGATCCGGTGCAGCGATTCGCAATGGACGCCGTCTGGCATGACGGTCCCCAGCGCGACCGCGCGCTGGACGCGTTGGTGGCCGACGGCCTGGTCGACCCGCTGCCCGACGGCCGCTACGCGCTGCCGGGCCACGCACCCGGCTGGACGTGACAGCACCGAGGGCCGGGGATCGCTCCCCGGCCCTCGGTGGCGTGCGTGCTTACTCGGCGGTGACGTTCGCGGCCGGCGATTCGTCCGGGACGAGGGCCGACGGCTTGAGCTCGCCGCGGAAGCTGAACTTCTGCGGCCCGTCCTTGACCATCGGGTCCTCCGGCGCCGTGTCGACCACGACGATCTGCCCGGGCACCAACTCGCCGAAGAGGATCTTCTCCGACAGGGAGTCCTCGATCTCGCGCTGGATCGTGCGGCGCAGCGGCCGGGCGCCCAGCACGGGGTCGTAGCCCTTCTTGGCGAGCAGGTTCTTCGCGTTCGTCGTGAGCTCGAGGCCCATGTCCTTGTTGCGCATCTGGACATCCAGGCGCGCCACCATCAGGTCGACGATCGCGACGATCTCTTCCTGCGTCAGCTGGTGGAACACGATGATGTCGTCGATGCGGTTCAGGAACTCCGGCCGGAAGTGCTGCTTGAGCTCGTCGTTGACCTTGTTCTTCATCCGCTCGTAGTTGCTGCCCTCGTCGTTGGAGCCCTGGAAGCCAAGGCTGACCGCCTTCGAGACGTCGCGGGTGCCGAGGTTGGTGGTCAGGATCAGGACCGTGTTCTTGAAGTCCACGACCCGGCCCTGACCGTCGGTCAGCCGACCGTCCTCCAGCACCTGCAGCAGCGTGTTGAACACGTCCGGGTGTGCCTTCTCGACCTCGTCGAACAGCACCACGCTGAACGGCTTGCGGCGAACCTTCTCGGTCAGCTGGCCGCCCTCGTCGTAGCCGACGTAACCGGGAGGCGCACCGACCAGCCGCGAGACCGTGTACCGGTCGTGGAACTCGGACATGTCCAGCTGGATCAGGGCGTCGTCGTCGCCGAACAGGAACTCCGCGAGTGCCTTGGACAGCTCGGTCTTACCGACGCCGGACGGGCCGGCGAAGATGAACGAGCCACCGGGACGCTTCGGGTCCTTCAGGCCGGCACGGGTGCGCCGGATGGCCTGCGAGACGGCCTTGATCGCCTGCTGCTGGCCGACAACCCGCCGGTGCAGCTCGTCCTCCATGCGCAGCAGCCGGGCGGTCTCCTCCTCGGTGAGCTTGAACACCGGGATACCCGTCCACGTGGCGAGGACCTCGGCGATCTGCTCGTCGTCGACCTCGGCCACGACGTCGAGGTCGCCGGCCTTCCACTCCTGCTCCCGCTTGCCCTTATCGGCCTGGAGGGTCTTTTCCTTGTCCCGCAGCGACGCGGCCTTCTCGAAGTCCTGCGCGTCGATCGCGGACTCCTTCTCGCGGCGCACCTCGGAGATCCGCTCGTCGAACTCACGCAGGTCCGGTGGCGCGGTCATGCGACGGATGCGCATGCGAGCCCCCGCCTCGTCGATGAGGTCGATCGCCTTGTCGGGCAGGAACCGGTCGCTGATGTAGCGATCGGCGAGGCCCGCCGCGGCGACCAGTGCGGCATCGGTGATCGAGACGCGGTGGTGCGCCTCGTACCGGTCGCGCAGGCCCTTGAGGATCTCGATCGTGTGCGCCACCGTCGGCTCGCCGACCTGCACCGGCTGGAACCGCCGCTCGAGCGCGGCATCCTTCTCCAGGTGCTTGCGGTACTCGTCCAGGGTGGTCGCGCCGATGGTCTGCAGCTCGCCACGGGCAAGCATCGGCTTGAGGATCGACGCGGCATCGATCGCGCCCTCGGCGGCACCCGCACCCACCAGGGTGTGGATCTCGTCGATGAACATGATGATGTCGCCGCGGGTCCGGATCTCCTTGAGCACCTTCTTCAGGCGCTCTTCGAAGTCGCCGCGGTAGCGGCTGCCCGCGACCAGCGATCCGAGGTCCAGCGTGTACAGCTGCTTGTCCTTCAGCGTCTCGGGCACCTCGCCCTTGACGATCGCCTGAGCCAGGCCCTCGACGACCGCCGTCTTGCCGACGCCGGGCTCGCCGATCAGCACCGGGTTGTTCTTGGTGCGACGGCTGAGCACCTGCATCAGGCGCTCGATCTCCTTCTCACGGCCGATGACCGGGTCAAGCTTGCCTTCGCGAGCCGACTGGGTCAGGTTGCGGCCGAACTGGTCGAGAACCAGCGAGGTGGACGGCGCGGACTCCGACGCGGTGCCGGCCGGCTCCTTGCCCTGGCTGTACCCGTTGAGCAGCTGGATGACCTGCTGGCGGACCTTGTTGAGGTCGGCGCCGAGCTTCACGAGTACCTGGGCGGCGACGCCTTCACCCTCGCGGATGAGGCCGAGCAGGATGTGCTCGGTGCCGATGTAATTGTGGCCGAGCTGCAGCGCCTCGCGCAGTGACAGCTCGAGCACCTTCTTGGCGCGCGGCGTGAACGGGATGTGCCCGCTCGGGGCCTGCTGGCCCTGGCCGATGATCTCCTCGACCTGCTGGCGCACGGCATCCAGGGAGATACCGAGCGATTCGAGGGCCTTGGCGGCAACGCCTTCGCCCTCGTGGATCAACCCGAGCAGGATGTGCTCGGTGCCGATGTAGTTGTGGTTGAGCATCCGGGCCTCTTCTTGGGCCAGGACGACAACGCGACGCGCGCGGTCAGTGAACCTCTCGAACATTGGACAGCTCCTTCCGCGCCCTCGTTCTTGCTGCCCTCGACTCTAGTCCTGGGAACCGACGGCCTGCCGATCCGTGACGGGTCGACCGCCTACGGCAGCGCCGCCCGGCGCGAAGCTGGCGACGCATACCTGTCCAACGATCGCAGCCCCGTGGTGATGCCCGAGGCATGTCCGCCGACAGCGAACGCCTCCGGATCACCGGGATTGCCTGGCGCGCTGCCCTAAATGTCCCAAGTGTGCACCGGCTCGTTGCTGTGCATGTGCTCGACGTAGCGGCGCAGCATCTCGCGCAGCGACTCCCGTCGATCCAGCGGCTGCCGCTCGTCCTCGATGCGGTGAAACGTGCGCGCCTGCCACTCCGCACCGTTGGTGTGGGTGATGCAACGCTGCTCGATGACGCCGAGCAGCCGGTCGGCGACTGCCGAGTCGACCCCCCAGGCGGCCAGACCCTCGTGGGCCAGCGGCAGCAGGCGGCGTAGCACCAGTTCGGTGGCCGGCACTTCGCCCAGCCCCGGCCAGAAGATCTTGGCGTCGATGCCGTGGCGCGCTCCGGCGTTGAAGTTGTCCTCGGCCGCCGCGAACGACATCTGTGACCAGACCGGCCGGTCGGCCTCGGCGAGCCGGCGCAGCATCCCGTAGTAGAACGCGCCGTTGGCAAGGACGTCGACGACAGTCGGCCCGGCAGGGAGCACCCGGTTCTCGACCCGTAGATGCGGTCGCCCCCGAAAGACGTCGTAGACCGGCCGGTTCCAGCGGTAGATCGTGCCGTTGTGCATGCGCAGCTCGGCCAGCAGCGGCGTGTCGCCCCGCTCCAGGACTTCCCCGGGCTCCTCGCCGTCGCAGATCGGCAACAGGGCCGGGAAGTAGAGCACGTTCTCCTCGAACTGGTCGAAGATCGACGTGATCCACCGCTCGCCGAACCAGACTCGGGGCCGCACGCCCTGGGCCTTCAGCTCGTCCGGACGGGTGTCGGTGGCCTGCTCGAACAGCGCGACCCGGGTCTCGCGCCACAGCTCCTTGCCGAAGAGGAACGGTGAGTTGGCACCGAGCGCGAGCTGCACGCCGGCCAGGCACTGCGCCGCGTTCCAGTGGTCGGCGTAGCTCTGCGGGCTCACCTGCAGATGGAACTGGACGCTGGTGCACGCGGCCTCCGGCGCGATCGTGTCCGCGTAGGTGGACAGCCGCTCCGGACCGTCGATCGAGATGTGCAGGTCCTCACCACGTGCCGCGAAGATCTGTTCGTTGATCAGCGCGTACCGGGGGTTGGCACTCAGGGCCTGCCCGGTCAGGTGGTCGGCCGTGAGCGTCGGCAGCATTCCGATCATCACGATGTGCGCGCCGAGCGGCCTCGATCGCTCCTCGGCGTCGTTCAGGCTGGCTCGCAGCTCGCGCTCGAGGTCGTCGGCCGCCGAACCGGCGAGGCTGCGCGGCGGGACGTTGATCTCGATGTTGAACTGGCCGAGCTCGGTCTGGAAGTCGTCATTCGCGATCGCGTTGAGTACGTCGGCATTGCGCATCGCGGGATTCTGCTCGTCGTCGATGAGGTTGAACTCGATCTCGAGGCCGGTCATCGGCCGCTCGAAGTCGAACTTGGCTTCGGTGAGCATGCGGGCGAACACGTCCAGGGAGCGACGGACCTTCTCCCGATACCGCTGCCGGTCGTGCCGGCTGAATTCGGTCCGCGCGACGTCCTCGCCCATTGCCGACCACCTCCGAGCGCCACTGAGAGCGTGGCAGACCACAGGCCGTCCGCGGAAGCACCCGGGTCCCGCGCCCACGATCATGCGATCGGGCGGCTCAGACAACACGATCGCATGATGATCGGGAAGATCCGATGCCACGCGGCGGGGCGGCGGGGTCAGGCGGGGAGGGTCTGCGGGTAGCCGAGATCGGAGCCGCGGTGCAGGACCCGGTTCGCCTCGTCGACGAACACGACCCGTGGCTCGAAGGCCTTCGCCTCGGCGTCGGGCAGCGCGGCATAACTGATGACGATCACCAGGTCTGCCGGGTGGACGAGGTGCGCCGCGGCACCGTTGATCCCGATGATCCCGGAACCGCGCTCACCCTCGATCACGTAGGTCTCGAGGCGGGCGCCGTTCGTAACGTCGACGACCGCTACCTGTTCACCGGCGAGCAGGTCCGCGGCGTCCATCAGATCGGCGTCGATCGTGATGGATCCGACGTAGTGCAGATCGGCCTGGGTCACGGTCGCTCGATGCAGTTTGCTCTTGAGCATCGTGCGGTACATGCCTGTCATACCGATCAGGGTAGGTTCAGCAGGCCGTACGCTCATCAGTTCGGTGAGCAGGACCACATCGGCCGGCATCCGGCCCGCGCGGGCCTCGAAAATGGACGCGACGGATCGTCGGCCCTTTCCGGCTCAGTGCTTGGCGTGATAGGCCTCGATAACGGTGGCCGGAATACTGCCCTTCTCGCCTACCTTGTGGCCGTTCTTGCGAGCCCATTCCCGAATAGCCTGTGTCTGCTCGCGGTCGCTGCGCGCGGCGCGGCCCGTTCGTCGCCCGGCGGCCTGCTGACGTCCACCGCCGCGGCCTGAACGACGCGCACTCCCGATATACACAGCGAGTACATCGCGCAGCTTGGCCGCATTCTTCACGGACAGGTCGATTTCGTAGTTCGCGCCATCTAGTGCGAAGCTCACCGACTCAGCGGCTTCGCCACCGTCCAGATCGTCGATGAGTTGGACAATGTGCTTCTGCGCCATCAAACATCCCTTTCGCTACCGAGCGGTATACCGACAATAGCGCAGGTCAATACCCCGTGCGAAATCGTGCTGGTCAGAGCGGCTTCAGCAGCGGGAACAATATGGTCTCGCGAATTCCTTTGCCGGTGAGCAGCATCACCAGTCGATCGACGCCGAGCCCCAATCCACCGGTAGGCGGCATGCCGTATTCGAGTGCCCGTAGGAAGTCCTCGTCGAGTTGCATCGCTTCCGGGTTACCCTTCGCAGCGGCAAGGGACTGCTCCACGAGCCGGCGACGCTGCTCGATCGGATCGACGAGTTCCGAATACGCCGGAGCAATCTCGACACCGGCGATGATCAGATCCCACGCTTCGGCGAGTCGCGGATCATCGCGATGCGGCCGGGCGAGCGGGCGCACCTCAACCGGATAGTCGCGTACGAAGGTGGGCTGCACCAGCGAATGTTCGACGAGCTTCTCGTACAGTTCCAATACGATCTCGCCAGCCGTCCAATCCGGCTTCAGCGGCACGCCGAGACGATCAGCGTGCCGGCGCAGTTCCTCCGCCGTCGTATCCGGCGTGACCGGCTCGCCAACTGCTTCTGAAACCGCGTCGTGGACCGTGATCGTGCGCCATTGTCCTTCGAGATCGATTTCGGTTCCGTCGGCCATGACCGGAACCGGGACGTCGGCTGAACGCGCCGCGTCGAGAATCAGTGTCCGCGTAAGCTCGGCCATCGTGTCGTAATCACCATAGGCTTCATACGCCTCGAGCATCGTGAACTCTGGTGAATGCGTCGAGTCCACGCCCTCGTTGCGGAACGTCCGGCCGATCTCGTACACCTTCTCGATACCGCCCACGATGCAACGCTTCAAGTACAGCTCGGTCGCGATACGCAATGACATTTCGAGGTCGAACGCATTCAGGTGGGTGTGAAACGGCCGAGCGGCAGCTCCGCCGTGCACCGTCTGGAGGACTGGAGTCTCGACCTCCAGATATCCACGGGAATGCAGAGTCTCCCGAAGAGATCGGGTTACCGTCGCGCGGGTATGCACCATCTCGCGCGCCTCGGGACGCACGATCAGATCGACGTAGCGCTGCCGCACCCGGGTCTCCTCGGACAGCGGCTTGTGCGCGACCGGCAGAGGCCGAAGCGCCTTTGCCGTGACGCGCCACTCGTCCGCGAGAACGGACAGCTCGCCGCGCTTCGACGAGATCACCTCGCCGTGCACGAATACGAGATCACCGATGTCGACGTCGGCCTTCCACGCCGCGAGCGAATCGGCGCCGAGCCGGTCGAGCGACAGCATGATCTGCAGTTCGACGCCGCCCTCGCGCAGCGTGGCGAAGCAGAGCTTGCCGGTGTTCCGGACGAAGATCACGCGGCCGGTGACTCCGACCTGGTCGCCGGTCTCAGTACCCGCGACGAGATCCGGGTAGGCCGCCCGCACCTCGGTGAGCGAGTGGGTCCGTGCCACCCCCACCGGGTAGGGCGCCGAATCGGGGTCGGCGACCAGCCGGTCGTACTTGGAGCGGCGGACCCGCAATTGCTCGGGAAGGTCGTCGACGGGCTCGTCGTCAGTCACCGAGGCAGCCTATCGAGGGCGACACGAGCGATTGGCCCTGACGAATGTCATCGCCGAATCCTGCGCGACCCACACTGCACGCGCCGCGCCGCCGTAGGGCAATCTCCTACGCGTGACCGCGAACCTCGCCACCGTGCCTACTACGGGCATTCAGCTCTCCGGATTGACCAAGTCCTTCCGGACGCCCCAAGGGCCCGTCCACGCCGTCCGCGGCATTGACGTCTCGATCGCGCCGGGCGAAACGGTGGCGCTGCTGGGCCCCAACGGAGCCGGCAAATCCACGACGATCGACATGCTTCTGGGCCTGCTGCCGCCCGACTCCGGCACCGTGACCGTATTCGGGATGTCATCCGCCGATGCCATCCGTGCGGGCGCTATCGGCGGCATGTTGCAGACCGGCGGCGTAATCCAGTACCTGTCCGTGCGGGAACTCATCACCATGGTCGCGAGCCTCTACCCGAACCCGCTCGACGTCGACGAGGTCATCGAGCTGACCAGAATCGGCGACCTGGCCGATCGCAAGACGACCAAGCTCTCCGGAGGCCAGACACAGCGCTTGCGCTTCGCCATCGGACTGGTCAGCAACCCGGACCTGCTCGTCCTCGACGAGCCGACCGTCGCCATGGACGTCGAGTCCCGCCGGGACTTCTGGGCAACCATGCGAACGTTCACGTCGAGCGGCAAGACGGTCGTGTTCGCAACGCACTACCTGGACGAGGCCGACGCGTATGCCGACCGCATCATCCTGATGGCAAACGGGCGGATCGTCGCCGACGGCGCGGCCACCGAGATCAAGGCGACCGTCGGGCTGCGCACGATCCGGGCGACGCTCCCCCGGCCTGACCTGGTTGCGCTGTCGGCGCTGTCGGCGCTGCCCGGTGTCACGAACGTCGATGCCCGTGGCGAGGCGGTGATCCTCAACTGCTCGGACTCCGACAGTGCGCTACGAGCCTTCCTGCCCGCCTTCCCCGCCGCTCGCGACATCGAGGTCACCGGCGCCGGCCTGGAGGAGGCCTTCATGCAACTGACGACGGGCCAGCAACTGACGACGGGCCAGGCCGCCGGCGCCGAGGAGGCACGGCAATGACGTCGCTGACGTACACCCGCTTCGAACTGCTGCGAACGGTCCGCAACCGGCAGGCGTTCCTCTTCACGCTGGTGTTTCCGATCATCATGTACTTCCTGCTTGCCGCGCCGAACCGGAACAACCACAACTTCGGCGGCGACGCATCGACTCACACCGGACTGTTCGCGCCGCAGTACTACATGGTCGGGTTGCTGTCGTTCGGCGCGATGGTGGCGGTGCTCTCCGGGGGCGCTCGGATCGCCGCCGAGCGGACCGTCGGCTGGAATCGGCAGCTTCGGCTCACACCGTTGTCTACGCGTGCCTACCTCCGGACGAAGGTCCTCACCGGCTATCTCATGGCAATGCTGAGCATCGTTCTGCTCTTCGCCGCCGGCACCATTCTCGGGGTGCGACTGCCGTTCGCGAGCTGGGTACACATGACGGCCCTGATCCTGGTCGCGCTGATCCCGTTTGCCGCTCTCGGCATCGGAGCGGGTCACGTTCTCAACGACGACGCGGCGGGTCCGGCGATGGGCGGCGGGGTCTCGCTGTTCGCATTCCTGGGCGGCACCTGGTTCCCGATCACCGGGCACGGGCTGTTCGTCGATTTCTGCCAGCTGCTGCCGTCGTACTGGCTGGTCCAGGCCGGGCACGTGGGCCTCGGCGCCGGCAACCCGTGGACCGGCAAGGCCTGGGCCGTCATCGCCGTCTGGTCCATCGCGACGGCGCTGTTCGCCGCCTGGGCGTACCGGCGCGACACGCGGCGCGCCTGATCCGCGGTTACGCTTCCGGCAGGATGACCACAGGCGACGGCAGCCGGTACGCGCTCCCCGCGGGCGTGTCCCCGGATGCGATCCGTCCCGACCTGGAGCGCGTGGCGCGCATCTGGGGCGGCGGCTGGGGGCGGTTGCTGTTCCCGGGGTTCTGGCTGGTGTACCTGGGTGCGGCGATCGATCACGTCGCCCGTCATCAGCACGGGGCGAATGCCGTGGCCGGATTCGTGATCGTCGCCGCGTTCGCCATCTCCTACCTCGTCGCGCTGCCGATGGGCTGGGGCGGCCGGCCGGAATTGTTCTGGCCGCTGTACGCGCTGTGTATTGCGCTGACGGTCGGCGAGTCGTTCTACGCCGGAAAAGACGCACTGGTGTTCTGCGTCTATCTGGCGGTCCTGACGATCGCCTCCCGCTCACGCTTCACCCGGCCGCTCGTCGCCGCGCTCATCGTTGTGACCATTGTGCTGCCGCGGGTGATCCCGTCCTGGGGCGGGAAGATCGACTGGAATCAACCTCTGACCGTGCTCCTGGTCTCGATCGCGATGTTCGGCTTTTTCAAGATCGTCCAGTCGAACATCGCGCTCGCCGCCGCCCGCGCCGAGGTCGCCCGGCTGGCCGCCGAGAACGAGCGCAGCCGCATCGCGCGCGACCTGCACGACCTACTCGGCCATTCGCTGACGGCCATCACGGTCAAGGCCGGCCTGGCTCGCCGGCTCGCCGAGCGCGGCGAGGCGGAGCGCTCGCTCACCGAGATCCGCGAAGTCGAGGCACTTTCGCGGCGGACGCTCGCGGACGTCCGCGCCGCCGTCGCCGGGCATCGAGATGTCACCCTCGTCGGCGAGCTGGCCACCGGCCGCGAAGTACTGCGCGCGGCGGGCATTGTCGCCGAGCTGCCCGGCTCGGTCGACGTCGTCGATCCGACACTGTCGGAGCTGTTCGGATGGGTGGTACGCGAGGGCATCACGAACGTCGTGCGTCATTCACAGGCGGCGCACTGCGTGATCTCGCTGGGTACCCGGCACGTCCGTATCGAGGACGACGGACGGGGTGGCGCGGCGACGGCCGGCAACGGCCTGGCCGGCCTGCGCGAACGGGTCGCTGCCTACGGCGGCACGGTCGAGGCCCGCGGCACGGCACCCGGCTGGAGGCTCACCGCGTCCGTCCCGCAGGGGGCCACTCGGTCACGCGACGGCGACACGGGCGCCGTCGCGGTGACCCCGTGACGATCCGCTTGCTGCTGGCCGACGATCAGACCCTCGTGCGAACCGCCCTCGCCGCGCTGCTCGACCTCGAGGACGACTTCGACGTCGTAGCGCAGGTGGGCCGAGGTGACGAGGTCGTCGGCGCCGCGCTTGCGGCTCGGCCCGATGTCGCGCTGCTCGACATCGAGATGCCCGGCATGGATGGGCTCGCCGCCGCGGCAGCTCTTCAGCACGAGCTGCCGAGCTGCCGGATG
The DNA here is from genome assembly GCA_025465405.1 of Pseudonocardiales bacterium. Lineage (GTDB taxonomy): Bacteria > Actinomycetota > Actinomycetes > Mycobacteriales > Jatrophihabitantaceae > RYN-117. The sequence goes on from JAODNL010000618.1 coordinate 13,113, forward strand.
CTGATGCTGACCGCGTTCGGCCGGCCCGGTTACCT
>JAODNL010000621.1 GCA_025465405.1 Pseudonocardiales bacterium
TACTGACCGGAGACACGGCCGAAATTAATCGGCCCGCCGTCGATGAATTCGCCGGCCGGGTCCGGTCTATATCGACACCGACCGAGGAGGCGGCACACAGATGACGAGAACAGTAGTCGTGCGATACGAGACCCGGCCCGATGCGGCGGAGGAGAACCAGCGGCTGGTCGAAGCGGTGTACGAGGAGCTGCACGAGCAGGTGCCGCCCGGGCTGCGCTACGCGACCTTCCGTCTAGAGGACGGCGTCACGTTCGTCCACGTGGCGGTCGTGGACGGCGGCGGCGATCCACTGGCGGCCATCGCGGCGTTCCGCGAGTTTCAACGAGGGATCGGCGACCGGGTCGTCAACGGGCCGACCGCCGCGCCGGCCGCGCTGGTCGGCGCGTACCGGCTCTACTGACTCTGCCCAGCCGATGACAGGGCGCCGACGGTGGCGCGTGGTGGCTGCCGCGACGCCCGGTCTCTCGGCGTGACCAGGTAGGCGAGGACGTAGAGGATCCCCGCCAGAACGAGGAGCGCCCGGTAGCCGACGGCGAGAGAGAGGTATTCCAGGCAGCCGCCGAGAATGGCGCCGAAGAGGTTGGTGCCGAAGGCCAACGGTGCGTCGGCGGTATCCGCGAAGCGCTTGGCGAAGATGACGTTCGCGGCGAAGATCGGCAGGAAGCTGATGCCGATCGCGAGAACGGCGCGTAGCGGCACCGGCTGTGACAGCAGCCAGCTGCTCGGCACCAGCCAGGCCAGGGCCAGGCCCGCGATCAGCAACGCGTACAGGGCCGGCGTCGGTGGCGTGGGCAGCCGATGCGTGACTTCCACCGCGGCCAGCACCGCGAGCAGCACGCCGGCGAAAACCAGCGCGTTCACCACCCACGTCGTGCCGAACAGCAGGGCGAACCCGGTCACGCTCTTGGTCTCCATGAGGAGGAACGCCGCACCCAGCAGGAACAGGTCGCGATAGGACCACATGGAGCGCACCTGACCACGCACGCGCCTGACCGCTCCGCGGCCGCCGGCGCTCGCGTTGGCCAGGAGAACGAAGCCGATGGCCAGCGCGCTGGCAAGCAGGATCAGCGCGAGCGCCGATCGGTAGAGCGTCGGGACACCGCCGTCCTTCAGATAGAGGAACGGCTTGTCGTCAGTGGCCGGCGCCGGCACCGACGCGGGCCGCGTCCATTCCTGGCTGCAGTGCTGGTCGGCGGGCGTAAGACCGGCGGTCAGGACCGCCAGGTCGACGGCCTGTGGTTGTGCATACAGGCACGGCGGGTGTCCGAATGCGTCGTCGAGGGTGCCGGCCAACCGGTCGACGAGCCACTGCTGCCGGTAGAAGTTGTACATCGAGAATGCGCCGCCGGTGGCGAGGTGGGCCCGTGCGGCGTCGATTGCCTGTCGAGTGAACAGGTAACTCTCCAGCCGCAGCGAGCTGGCACCCGACACAAGGGTGAGCGAGTCCGGAAGCGCGAAGATGATCAGGTCATACTTCGCGCTGGTGCGTTGCAGGAATGCCCGGCCGTCGTCGATATGTGCGCTGACACGGGGATCGCTGTACGGGTGATCCGGGTTGTGTTGCCGTCCGAAGCGCAGCAAGGTCGGATCGATCTCGACGGCGTCGACGTGCTGCGCTCCGTGCAGCAGAGCGATCGCGACGTCGGTGCCAGTTCCGGCGCCGACGATCAGTACGTTCTTCGGTGGGCGGGCGATCTGCTGGTAGGTCTGCAGGTACCACGGTTCCCGCTTGGTACGCGCGGCCGCCGACGCGAGGCGCTGATGCGGGATGCCGTTGACGCTGATGCTCCATGCCGTGCCGCCGACGCCGTCGTCGGACGTGGCCGTGCTGACCTTGTAGTAAGGCGACCAGAACACTCCGGTGTCGTGACGCAACGGGTAGGCGAACAACACAACCATGGCGACGAGCAGTGTCACGCTCACCGACACGGCGGGCCGGCCGAGCAGCACGATGAAGAGCACCGACGCGATGACGAACCACACCAGTGGGGGCGCATCGAGGAACGAGAGCGCGGTGAACACGCCGATGCCGGCAAGGCTCCCGAGCAGGTCGAGCCGGTAGGCCTCGAGTCGGGGGACGGCGCCGAAGCAACTGCCCACGATCTCGCCGGGTCCGGCCATCACGGTTGCGACGGCGAGGAAGACCGCTGGCAGCACAAGCCACAGCGGCGGGCCGCTCGTCGAGACGCTGGTGAAGAAGATCAGTTGACTGCTGTCTCGGGGGATCGTGACGGGATAGGCGCTGACGAATCCGATCAGTGCGAGCAACGCGACCAGTGAGTAGAGCGGCGAAGGGCGCACCGGGCGCGCCGGTCCGGATGCGCGCAGGAATCCGAGCCCGATGCCGAGGAAGGACCCCAGCAGCACGAAGTTGGAGAAGTAGGAGAGGTGCACGACGTTTGCGCCCAGCCAGCGGATCAGCGCGAGTTCCAGGAACAGCATCAGCGCGCTGCCGACTGCAAGCCGCCATCGGACCGTCATCGCGACTCCTCCCGACCTGACCGATTCTGCGCAACCGCGCATCACAATGCCATGAACAACGCCGCCTGGGGTGTCGCGAGCCGCCACGTCAGCATCGCCCGGACGCTCGACAACGGCTGGCTCCAGCCGCGGGCCTGCCCGCGACCTCAGCCGAGCGGGACGCGGAGCGCGGTGGTGCCGCGCAGGTCGAGCCACGCGGCGTCCGGGGTGCGCACCAAGCGCATGATCACGTTGTCGCAGCCGCTGCACCGCGCGACGATGCCGGGCGCGTCGGTGAACACGCGCAGTTCGGCGACGTGCGCCGCCTGCCCGCATCCCACGCATCTCGTGCCGGCCGTGGTCAGGTCGACGCCGAACACCTCGCGCAATGGTCCGGCGAGCACATTTCCGTCGAGGTAGTCAGTCATGTCAGCCTCCGCTGGGTCCGAATCGTTCGGTGCGTATCCGTGCTGGGTCGTGGCCGAGCCCGACGAGCATGTCGGCGACCGATTCGACGAATCCGGTCGGCCCGCAGACGAAGCAGTCCGGGGCCGAGCCGGTCGGCCGGCCAAGGTCCTCGACACCGATCCGGCCGGCCGGGCGGGTCGAGCCGGGCGGAGCCAGCCGGGTGTGCACCAGCGTCACGTCGAGACCGTCGGCGCTCTGTCGAACAAGCTCGTCGGCGTAGATGACCTGATCGGGCGCACGCACCGAGTACACCAGCCGGAACGGCGTGCGGCTGGCGGCTGCGCGGCGCGCTCGGACCATTGCCATGAGCGGGGCGATGCCGGACCCACCCCCGACGAGCAGGACCGGCTCGCCGCTCGTAGCCGGGTTCCAGACGAACCAACCACCGATCGGACCCCGGATCTCGACCGCGTCTCCGATCGAGAATCCCTCGACAAGATAGGGAGAAACCTCGCCTCCGGGGACGAGCTGCACCAGCAACTCCAGGTGATCGCCGTCAGCCGGAGACGCGATCGAGTAGCTGCGTTGGGCGGTGTAGCCGTCGGCGGCGGTCAGTCGCACGTCGACGTGTTGACCAGCGAGATGTCCGGGCCAACCCGGCACGTCGAGCACAAGGGTGCGCGCGCTCGCGGTCTCGGTGCGGGTGTCCACGAGCCGCGCGGCGCGCCAGGTCAGGCGGCCGGCTAGTCGCCCTGATACCGCTGCTCGCGCCACGGGTCACCATAGTTGTGGTAGCCGAGCGACTCCCAGAAGCCGGGCTCGTCCTCGATGAGCAGCTCGATGCCGCGCACCCATTTCGCGGATTTCCAGAGGTAGAGATGGGGGATCAGCAACCGCGCCGGTCCGCCGTGTTCGGAGGGTAGTTCCTCGCCGTCGTAGCGGTAGGCGATCCACGCCTTGCCGTCGAGCAGATCTTCCAGCGGCAGGTTCGTCGTGTAGCCGCCGTAACTGCGCACCAGCGCGTAATCGGCCGCGGTGTCCACGTCGCCGAGCAGGGTGTCGAGCGAGACGCCCTCCCAGTCGGTAGACAGCTTCGACCACTTCGTCACGCAGTGCAGGTCCACGGTCGGGGTCTCGCTGGGAAGAGCCAGCAGCTCGGCCCACGACCAGCGCCGGACGACGCCGGCTTCGGTCATGACGGTGAATTCCCAACGGTCCAGAGGAATGCGAGGTGTGGGACCGGCCGACAGCACCGGAAAGTCGTGGGTCAGGTACTGACCGGGCGGCAGCGTCGTGTCGGCGCTGCGGTCGCGGCCCAGAAAGCCCGGTGTGAATGGCGCCATCAGCTGCTCCTGTCCGTTGCCGCGTCCGCGGTGCCCCCAGCGTCCTCCGGGCGGAGAGCTTCGGGTAGAGGCGGCGGCGCCTGCAGCGGTGCGCCGTCGACCACGCAGAGGTGGTGACGATCCGAGACAGGCGCGCGGCTGACCGGGGCCGGGTTGCGGATCACCGCGGCCGACAGCAGGCCGCCGGCGATCAGCAG
>JAODNL010000627.1 GCA_025465405.1 Pseudonocardiales bacterium
AGTCGTTCTACCCCGCCGACGAACCGACCGCGTCGTTCCTGCGGGAACGCGGCTGACTCAGAAGCCGCGGACCCGATCGACGCGCACGGTCAGCGGGGTCGGGTAGGCCTCGCTGAAGGCTTCCACACGGCCGCTGAGCTGCGTGATGCGCTCGCCGTACTTGGCGAGATACGCCGCATTCTCGTGCGGAGGCGGCAGGTGTGCAGCGACCTCGGCGCTCCCGGTCAGGACGACGATGTTGCCGCCGTGCGCGTCGCCGTTGAAGTTCAGCGCCACCCGCGGCCGCCGGGCAATGTGGGCCAGCCGGTCGGCCCCCGACCGGTTGTAGATCAGCACCGTGTCCGGGTCCTGCCAGACGAACCAGACCGGATTCGGCTGCGGAGTGCCGTCGGCCGCGATCGTCGTCAGCCAGATGACGATCTCATCGGCGAGCCGCGAGCGGACCCGGCGCCCGAAGTCAGAGCCTGCGTCCGGAAGCACGTCGGTCATGAGACCAACCTAATCCGCGTTCAGCGGATCTGGCCGTCGCCGGTGACGACCCACTTCGACGAGGTCAGCTCGGCCAAACCCATGGGCCCGCGCGCGTGCATCTTCTGCGTAGAGATCCCGATCTCCGCCCCGAATCCGAACTCGGCGCCGTCGGTGAATCGAGTGGACGCGTTCACCATCACGGCGGCGGAGTCGACGCGGGCGACGAAACGCCGGGCCGCGTCCAGATCGCGGGTGACGATCGCCTCCGTGTGGCCGGAGGACCAGCGGCGGATGTGGGCGATCGCCTCGTCGACGTCGGCGACGACTCGGGCGGCGATGTCGAGTGAGAGGTACTCGGTGGCCCAGTCCTCGTCGGTGGCCGGTCGAACGCCGTCGAACGCGGCGAACGCGTCGTCGCCGTGCAGCACGACGCCACGAGTCTGCAGCGCCGACGTGATGCGTGGCAGGAACTCGTCCGCAATCGCGCGGTGCACGAGAAGGGTCTCGGCGGAGTTGCAGACACTGACCCGTGAGGTCTTCGAGTTGACCACGATGCGCTCGGCCATGTCGAGATCGGCTGAGGCGTCGACGTAGACGTGTACGTTGCCGACTCCGGTCTCGATGACCGGCACCGTCGCGTTCTCGACCACGTAGCTGATCAGGCCGGCGCCCCCGCGCGGGATGACCAGATCGACGAGGCCGCGCGCGCGCAGCAGGTAACCGACGCTGGCCCGGTCGGTACCGGGCACGAGCTGCACCGCGTCGCGGGGCAGGCCCGCCTTCTCGCCGGCGGCCGCGAGCACCTCGACGAGCGCGGTGTTCGACTCGAACGCCGAGGCGGAGCCACGCAGCAATGCCGCGTTGCCGCTCTTGATCGCGAGGCCCGCGGCGTCGACGGTGACGTTGGGCCGCGCCTCATAGATCATGGCGACGACACCGAACGGAACCCGGATCTGCCGGATCTCGAGGCCGTTGGGCTGCGTGTAGCCGCGCAGCACCTCGCCGACCGGATCGGGCAGCGCCGCGACATCGCGCAGCCCCTGCGCGATCGCCGCAACGCGGTCGGCCGTCAGGGTGAGCCGATCGACCAACCCGTCGGCGAGGCCGGCCGCACGACCGGCGCTCACGTCGCGCTGGTTGGCGGCGAGGACGGTGTCGGTCGCGTCGTCGAGTGCATCGGCCATGGCCTGCAGCGCGGCATCCTTCTGGGCCCGGCTCAACGGTGCCAGTTCAGTGGCCGCGATGCCCGCTCGCATCGCCGCGTCACGCACGTCCTGCTCGGTGGCGACGGCCTCGGTCACGCCGACAAGCCTACGGTCCACGGCCGATCGACGCTCAGAGCAGGACGAGATCGTCGCGGTGCACGACCTCGCGCCGGAACTCGGCCGGCAGGTCGCCGGTCTTTCGCCCCAGCAGGGCCGGAAGATCCGTGGCGTCGTAGCCCACCACGCCGCGGCCGACCGCGACGCCGTCCGGGCCGACCAGCTCCACCGGATCGCCGGAATCGAAGTCCCCGTCGACGGCGGTGATTCCCGCGGGCAGCAACGACGCGCCCTTGCTGACGAGCGCGGTAACCGCGCCGGCGTCGAGCAACAGGCGGCCCCGCGGCGTGGTTGCATGCCGCAACCAGAACAGCCGCGACGCGGTTCGGTCGCCGGACGCGTGGAAGAACGTGCCGGTGCGCCCGGCGAGAGCGTCGTCGATCGAACTCGACCTCGCCAGGATGACCGGGATGCCCTCGCTCGTGGCGACGGCGGCGGCGTCGACCTTGGTCACCATGCCGCCCGAGCCGACATGGCTGCCGGTGCCGCTGACCTTGACCCCGTCGAGGTCGGCGAACGAGCGCACCTCGGCGATGAACTGCGCACCGGGTCGGCGCGGGTCGCCGCTATAGAGCCCGTCGACGTCGGACAGCAGCACGAGCGCTTCCGCGTGCACGAGATGCGCGACGAGGGCGGCCAGCCGATCGTTGTCACCGAACCTGATCTCGTGCGTGGCGACGGTGTCGTTCTCGTTGACGATCGGGATGACGCCGAAGGCCAGCAGCTTCTCCAGCGTGCGGTCGGCATTGCGGTAGTGGCCGCGGCGGTGCAGGTCGTCGGCGGTCAGCAGCACCTGCCCGACCCGCAAACCGTAGCGGGCGAACGACGCCGCATACCGCTCCGCGAGCAGCAGCTGCCCGACGCTCGCGGCCGCCTGCTGGGTAGCGAGGTCACGGGGACGCGACGGCAGGCCGAGCGGGCCGATGCCGGCGGCTATCGCGCCGGAGGACACCAACACGACCTGCTGACCGCCCGCGTGCCGGCGGGCGAGCGCGTCCACGATCGCGTCGAGACGTTCCGGGTCGAGCTGTCCGCGCGAGGTGAGCGACGACGATCCGACCTTGACGACCGCGCGCCGGGCGGTCGCGATCGCGTCGCGGCTCATTCGCCATCGTCGGCGGTGTGGCCGGCTTCCTCGATTTCGTCGTCGGACCACTCGCCCTCGACCTCGGCATGCGCACGCCGAGCCCTCTTGGCGGCCAGCCGCTGCGACGGGTTGGGACGCGTCGACGTGTCCAGGCGCTCGTCCGTGCCGCGCCGGCTGGGCACGTACTGCTCGATACCGGCAGTGGGCTCGAAGTCGAACGTCACCGCGCCGATCGTGACAGCCGACCCGGGCGCCGCGCCGCGCTTCGCGAGCTCCGTCTCCACACCGAGTCGGGCCAAGCGGTCGGCGAGGTAGCCGACCGCCTCTTCGTTGTCGAAGCTGGTCTGCCGGACCCAGCGCTCCGGCTTCTCGCCGCGCACGACGAAGCCGTCGGCGTCGGCCGGGTCCGGCTCGACGGTGAAGTCCACCTCGTCGACGGCTCGGGGTTGCAGCACGATCCGCGCGTTCTCCGGCGGGGGTCGCCCGGCCCGGTCGGCCTCGACCGCCTCGGCCAGGGCGTAGGTCAAGGCACGGAGGCCCGCGTGGCTGACCGCGGAGATCTCGAAGACCCGCAGACCGCGCGCCTCGAGCTCCGGCCGGACGAAGGCGGCCAGCTCGGCCGCCTCCGGAACGTCGATCTTGTTGAGCGCGACGAGCCGGGGCCGCGAAAGCAAGTCGCCGAACGTGCCTTCGTATTGGGCAAGCTCCGCCTCGAGCGCGTCGAGGTCGCTGATCGGGTCACGGCCCGGGTCGAGGGTGGCGCAGTCGAGCACGTGCAGCAGCACCGCACATCGCTCGATGTGGCGCAGGAAGTCCAGCCCGAGGCCCTTGCCCTGCGCCGCACCCGGGAACAAGCCGGGCACGTCGGCCACCGTGAAGGTGGAGTCGCCGGCGCTCACCACACCGAGGTTGGGCACGAGCGTCGTGAACGGATAGTCGGCGATCTTGGGACGGGCCGCGGACATCGCCGCGATCAGGGACGACTTGCCCGCACTCGGAAAGCCCACCAGGCCGACGTCGGCGACGCTCTTGAGCTCGAGGACGACGTCGTGGGCCTCGCCCGGCTCGCCGAGCAGCGCGAAGCCCGGCGCCTTGCGCCGCGTCGAGGCCAGCGCGGCGTTGCCGAGGCCGCCCCGACCACCATGCGCGGCGACGAAGCGGGTGCCGATGCCGGTCAGATCGGCCAACACCTCACCGCGCTCGTCGATCACGACGGTGCCGTCCGGGACGCGCAGCTCGAGATCGTTCGCGTCGGCACCGTTGCGGTTGCTTCCCGCGCCCTGCTTGCCGTTGCCGGCGCGCTGGTGCGGATGGTGGTGGAAGTCCAGCAGCGTGTGCGCGTTGCCGTCCACGACGAGAATGACGTCGCCGCCACGGCCGCCGTTGCCGCCGTCGGGCCCGCCGAGCGGCTTGAACTTCTCCCGGTGGATCGACGCGACGCCGTTGCCGCCGTTGCCCGCGGCCAGGTGCAGCACGACGCGGTCGACGAAGCTGGCCATGCTGCCTCCTCTCACCAAAAAAGCAGAAGGCGGGCGCCGGAACCCCGGCCCCGCCTCCTGCGACGTTGTGTGCGGCGTGGGGTCAGACCCCGGCCGGGACGATGCTGACGGTCTTTCGACCGCGCGAGAGGCCGAACGTGACGCTGCCCTCGACGAGCGCGAACAGCGTGTCGTCGCCGCCGCGGCCGACGTTCGTGCCCGGGTGGAACTTGGTGCCGCGCTGGCGGATCAGGATCTCACCGGCGTTCACCGTCTGTCCGCCGAAACGCTTCACGCCCAGCCGCTGTGAGTTCGAGTCGCGACCGTTGCGGGAGCTGGACGCACCCTTCTTGTGT
>JAODNL010000654.1 GCA_025465405.1 Pseudonocardiales bacterium
ACGGCTCCACCCACCGGATCTTCACCCACGGCCAACGCCTCGCGATGATCGCCCGCGACCAAGGCTGCAGCTTCCCCGGCTGCACCATCCCACCGGCCTGGTGCCAAGCCCACCACATCACCGACTACGCCATCACCGGCCACACCCGCGTCGACGACGCCACCCTGCTCTGCGGACACCACCACCGCGACCACCCCAAACTCGGCTGGACCTGCACCATGATCAACGGCACCCCGCACTGGACCCCACCCCACTGGATCGACCCGCAACAGATCCCGCAACGCAACCACATGCACCACCCCACCCTCGTGTAAACGGGCGACCCAGGCTGCTGCCAGTGGGCGACCCCACGGCGCCACAGACACCGTGGCCGGCGGACAGCCGGTGCGCATCCCGGCAACGGTGAGCGGGCCTGCGGCGACTGCACAGCTGCTGGTCCGGAACATGCTCCGCTGCCGCGTTCTTCATCACTGGCGAAACGGCGAAACGGCGAAAACGGCGACCGGCCCCAAGCCAGGACAAACCAACGCCCTCCGTCGCAGCGCCCCTGATCACGCGCGACCGCAACCCGGCCGACCAAGCCAACACAGAGAGAACTCCCCTCGGTCGCAGCGCTCTTGATCACGTGCGACCGCAACCCGGCCGACCAAACGACACCGAGGACCAACATCTCCGTCGCCGCGGTCTTTCGGCACGAGCGAAAACCGCAACCCGCCGGCCGGAGCGACGCCGGAGAGGACGTCGCGCACCGCGGCGGGCTTTCAGCACGCACGAAACCGCGATCCGACGGCGACCTAAGACCAGGCCACACGGCGACCAACACCCTCTGGCGTCCTGTTGTCAACCCCGGATAGCCAAACATCGCGGACTGCGCTAATCTGTGTCCGGCACTATCGGGGGAATAGCGCATTTTTAAATCGGGGGATTGCGCCATGCTATTTATGCCATTTTTCGCTGCACGCCGTTTGGCGGCTCGCGTTGCTGTGGTTGTCCTATCTGTCGTCGCGATCATCGCGGCTCTGTCGTGGGCCAGCACGGCCTCGGCTAATCCGGCTTATCCGCCACCGCCGCCAGGATGCGCGGTGTCGACGAGCGCGTCCAACCTGGTTGCGGGCGATTCGCTCACCGTGGTCGGAAGTGGCTTCGGGGCCGCCAAGACGGTCACGATCAGTCTGAACCCGCCGGCCGTCGTGCTCGGCACTGTCCAGACGTCAGGTGACGGATCGTTCAGCAAGGCAGTAACCCTGCCGTCGTCACTGGGCTCCGGTAACCACCTGATCGAGGCGTCCGGCGGTGGCGTGAGCTGTGCTTTCGATCCGCAATGGGCGACGAACTCGCCGGTAAACGCCGGATCGTCAACCGGCGGCCTCGCCTCGACCGGTTTCGCAACGTTCGCCTTCGCGGCGATCGCAGTTGCGCTGCTGGGCGGTGGCGCGGTTCTGCTCGCCCTCGGCCGGCGCCGTCGCACCTGAGTGCATGGCGGTTGACCAACGGCGGCCTCGCCGGAAGGTTCGAGCCGAGATGCAACGAAGCGGTGGGTTGTCGACCCGACGGCGACGGGGCGGCGTGGCGCGGTCGGTCGTCGAACGCGCGACGCCGCGCACCGTCGTGCTGTGGAGTGTCGGTGCGTGCGCCGCTCTGGCGTTGATCGGCTTCGCATGGGTTGTGATCACCGGCCTGCTCGCGCAGTCGCAGCTCAACTCCGTCAAGCGCGAGCTGCCGGAGCTGCGAAAGGCACTGGTCGCCGGAGATTTTCCCCGGGCGCAGGCCCTCGCCGACAAACTGAGCGGGCACGCGCACCGGGCCCACGACCTGACGACTGGACCGGCCTGGTGGGTCAGCGCCAGCCTGCCCGGCGTCGGAACGCCGCTGGACACGGTGCGCACGATCGCGACTGCCTCCGACGAGGTCGGCCGGGCGGTGCTGCCCGGCGTACTCAAGCTGGCCGGCGACCTGACGGGATCATCGCTGCGGCACGGTGACACGATCAACCTTGCCGCGGTATCCACAGCCGAGCCAGTACTTGTCCGAGCCAGCGCATCGGCGGCCGATGCCGCGAACACGGTGCGGGCGACGTCTTCGTCGTCATGGCTACCTGGGGTCGGCGGCGCGCGCGAGAGCGTCGTCTCGGGTCTGGACGATCTGCACGGCGAGCTGGCCGGCGCTACCCGCGCCGTGCAGATTGCGCTACCGATGCTCGGCCAGACCGGTGCGAAGCGCTATTTCGTGGCATTTCAGAACGAGGCCGAGTCCCGCGGGCTCGGCGGTCTCCCCGGCGCATTCGCGGTCGTGACGACCGACCATGGCAAGATCACATTCGACCACTTCGGCAATGACACCGCATTGAGCAAGGTCTCCACCGGACTCAACCTCGGCGCCGACTTCAACGCGCGTTATGGTCGCGACAATCCGGCCGGCGAGTACCGCAACTCGAACATCAGCCCGCATTTCCCGTACGCCGCGCAGATCTGGGCGGCGATGTGGGAGAAGTCCTCGGGACAGCACGTCGACGGCGCGCTCGCTGTCGACCCGACGGCGCTCGCCTACCTTCTGAAGGTCACCGGGCCGGCGATGCTGCCGGATGGCTCGGCAGTGACCGCGGACAACGTCGTCGCGATAACCGAGCGCGATCAGTACTCACGGTTCAGCGACGACACGAAGCGCAAGGACTACGTGGTCGCGGTGTCGAAGGCCGCGTCGACCAAGCTGCTGAGCGGGACCGAGACGACGAAGCTGCTTCGTGCGGCCAGCAAGGCCGCACACGAACGGCGCATCGTCGTCTGGAGTTCCGATCCTGCGGTCGAGCAGAACCTGATCGCCGCGGGCTACGCGGGTGATGTCAGTGCTGGCCACGGTCCGGTCAGCGGGTTCACCGTGGTGAACGCGGCCGGAGCCAAGCTCGACTACTACCTCGACCGGGCAATGTCCTACCAGCGCACGGGATGCGGCACCGGCAGTACCGCGGTGGCCACCTTGAAGTTGACCAACGGCGCGCCGCGCTCCGGCCTGCCCGTATACGTCACGACCCGCGCTGACCACGCGCCGCCCGGTACGAAGCCGGGCGACAACCGCGTGCTCGTGACGTATTACGCGACGCAGGGAGCGCTGGTCGGCAAGGTGACGCTCGACGGCAAGCCGATCACGGTCGCGTCACTGCCCGAGAACGGCTTGGTGACGGTGACGTTGGACGTCGAGCTGCCGGTCGGAACGAGTCGCACTATGACGGTCACCGTCGAGGAGCCGCCGGCCACTCAGGCAGTGCAGATCTTGCGGCAACCACTCGTGCGGCCGCTGTCGGTGACTGTGGGCGGATGGAGGTGTGGACCGTGACGGACGTGCGGGCAGCTCTACCGGCTGAACCAGCCAATACGATCGACAGCGCGGAGACGATCAGTCGGTCGTCGACGAACGGAACGGGGCGGACTGGACAGGTGAGCACCACGACCGCACAGACGCGTCGAGACGTGCTTGCCCGGCTCGCATCGGCGCAGAAGAGCAACCGCGGTGCTGCCGGCTACTCGCGTTGGGTGAACCGCCGTCTCGGGCGACAGATC
>JAODNL010000014.1 GCA_025465405.1 Pseudonocardiales bacterium
AGCCGACGATGCCCACGACGATGGTGCCTGCGATGCCGATCGGGTCGGGGCCGGGGACGAGCAGTCGCGCGAGCGCGCCGGCGATGAGCCCTACGATCAGCAGGGTGATGATCAGGCCGAGCATGATGAACCTCCTGGGGATGACCGGTGTGGTCACCGGCTAGGTACCCCGCGCCCGGCCCGTACTAAACGACTTGTTAAATCCGAATGCCGGGTCTCAGTCGACCGGCACGGCGACCCGGCTGATTCCGATACCACCGGGCGTGTCGGCGCCGTAGCGGGCGATCTCCGCGCCGAGTTCGAGCGGGCGGATGTTCGCGCGACCGGCGAGGGCCGCCGCGTCGAGACGGTCGGCCGGGACGATCCACGCGATCTCGAACTCGAGGCCGTCCGGGTCATGGCCGTACAGCGACTTGGTGGTGCTGTGGTCGGACGCGCCGACGAGCGCGCCTGCATCGGCGAGGCGGCCGGACAGATCCTGCAGGTCGCGCAGCGTGTCGACCTCCCAGGCGAGGTGGTACAGACCGACGGTGCTGCGGCCGGCGCCACTGGCCGAGGCGGTGTCGCCGATCTCGAACAGGCCCAGGTCGTGATCGTTGGTCGAGCCGGGGGCCCGCAGGAACGCCGCGCCGCGGAGGCCCGCCATGCCCTCGATCGGGACGAAGCCGAGCACGTCGTGGTAGAAGGCGACGCTGCGCTCGACGTTGCGCACGTAGAGGACAGCGTGGTTGAGCCGGTGGATGGCCATGGTGCGCTCCTCGCTCAGACAGCAAGCCTATGATAGCCCGGCACTAGTTGAGCTTTCAACTGCTTGCGTCGCGAGATATCCTTCATGCTGTGACCGGCACACGATGGCTCAGCGCGGACGAACAACGCGCCTGGCGGGCCTACCTCGAGGCGACGAACCTGATCTTCGACGGGCTGGATCACCAGTTGCAGCGCGATGCCGGCATGCCCCACGCGTACTACGAGGTGCTGGTCCGCCTGTCCGAATCACCCGACCGGGCGATGCGGATGAGCGAGCTTGCCGTGGCCACCCGCTCCTCGCGCAGCCGCCTCTCGCACGCGGTCGCGCGGCTCGAAGAGCGGGGCTGGGTCGAACGAGCGGAATGCCCCACGGACCGCCGGGGCCAGGTCGCGCACTTGACCGACGTCGGTTATGCGGCGCTGGAAACCGCGGCGCCCGGCCACGTCGAGGCCGTGCGCTCACACATGATCGACCAGCTCAGCCCGGACCAGATCTGCCAACTCGCCGCGATCGGCCAGGCGATCGTGGACGGGCTCGAGGCGGAGGCGACGCCAGACTGCCCCGACGAGGGCGCTGCTAGCTCGGCGAGCCGCTCGACACGCTGACCGACTGCGGCGTCGGTCCGATCGGAACGGATTTCCCCGATGTCGTGGGGGGCGGGGTCGGATCCGTGGTGGCTGGACTCGACGAGGGCGGCGTGCTCGTGTCCGTCGGGCAAGCCGAGGTCGTGACGGGGGTCGCCGAACCGCTCGCCGACGAGGGATCGGTCGTGGAGCCGGTCGGCGTCGGGCAGCCGGACGGGCTGGTGGATGTCGACGGGTGATGTGACGGTGAGTGGCTCGGCGATCTCGATGCCGAGTTCGACCCCGAGTTCGAGGTCGACGACGGCGTGGTGGCCGGCGTCGGCTCGACCGCCGGCGGCTTGCCCGGGTTGACGGGCGGAAGCGACGGGATCGGTTGGACCGCCGGCGTCGGCGGGAAGATCGGGATCGTCACGCCGGGAACGCCGGCTGCGTAGGTCTGCTCGAGGTTCAGAACAGTGGCGACGTAGCTTGCATCGTGGTTGTACGCGAGCACGGCTCGGGTCTGGCCCGCGGCGGTGGTGAGGTTGCCACCAGCCACGCACAGGTAATGGGCCGCGGCCGCGGCTGCGTCGAAGATGTTGAACGGGTCGGCGACACCGTCACCGTTGGCGTCCACGCCGTAACCAGCCCACGTGGATGGGATGAACTGCATCGGTCCCACCGCTCGGTCGTACACAGTGTCGCCATCCAGCCGACCGTGGTCGGTGTCGCGGATCAGCGCGGTGCCGCTGCCGTTGAGCGGGATGCCGACGACCCGCGGCGTCGAGATGCCGTCGGCGTGCAGTACCGCGCCGGCGAACCGGCCGTGGTCGGACTCCACCCGCCCGATGGCGGCGAGCAGCGGCCATGGGATGCCGCACGCCGGATCGGCCTTGTTCTCACGCTGTGCCGCGCCCTGATAGGCCAGTAGCGCGGTCATCGGAATGCCGTCCGCGGCCAACCCCGATGCCGGCACGGCGTGAGCGGGACCGGGCGTGCGCTTCCTGCTCGGGTCCAGGGTCGGTGTGCCGGTGCTGTCGGTGGATTGCCCGAGCCCAGCAGCCACACCGGCGTCGGCTGTCGCCGCGTGGGTGCTGGGCGACGTCGAGACCGGAACCTCCGCGGCCGCCTGGTGCGGACTCGGACCGATCGTCGAGGCGAGACCGATCGCCAGTGCGGACGCGACGCCGAACAGGCCCCACTGCACGCCATGCGTCCAGCGCAGCGCGACCAATGCGCACGGCTGCGCGTGCTTCGGGCGTGACGCGGTCATCGAGTGCCGCCGAACGAAGTAGCCATGCGTCATTCCAGAGCGATGAGTAATACCAAGCAGGACGCTAGACCTCAAGATCGAGTTAGAGAAGTTGTCCAGGTGAACGCTGCGTGAAACGGCACCATCGGGGCCGCCACCTGGTTAACGCGTGCGCCTCGACACGCTGCGGGTCAGCCGGCAGATCCCTCCGGCGGTCCGATCGTGGCCGCTTGCGGCCCGAACTTCGCCACGTACCGCGGATGGACGGCACGCCACTCGTCCTCGGTCGACGCGCCCGTACCAACGCCGTCGAGGTCACGTTCGAGCGCGTCCAGGCAGACGTGCCAGCCGGCGGCGTCGCGGGCGCCCTTGCCGCGCTCGTCGAAGGTGTCGAGCAGGGTGAGCGTGCACCCGTCGCCGTCCGGCGCGATTTCGAAGCGGAGCAGATCCGTTCCCCACGTGTATTCGAGAAGGTGCGGCGGCTCGACGGCGCGTACCTCGCCGGTGAAGGCGGGAAGGTCCGCGTCGCGGAAGGTGAGCGAACCGCCGACCGACCAGACTCCGGTGATCTCGCCCGGGAACCATGCCTTGAGATGCTCAGGCTCGGTGAGCGCGCGCCACACCGTCTCCGGGGAATGCCGCAGGCTGCGCGTGAAGCGCAGGCGCCACCGCTCGCCGGCCTGCTCGAGTTCGCCGTTCATCGATGTCTCCTTCGTGTCGGGCCGGTAGCTGCTGGCCGCCCGTCCGTGTCGTCCATCTCGTCCATCTCGTCCATGTCGTCCATGTCGTCCAAGTGCCGTTCCAGCGCATCCAGGCTCGCGCCCCACAGGGCGCGGTAGGGCTCGAGCCATTCGGCGACGTCTTTGAGCGGCTCGGGGTTCAGGCGGTAGAGCCGTCGCTGCGCGTCGGTCGTGACCGCGACGAGGCCCGCTTCCCGGAGCACGCGCAGGTGCTTCGACACCGCGGGCTGGCTCGCGTTCAGCTCGGCGACGAGTTCCCCGACCGGGCGTTCCCGCTGGCGGAGCAGGTCGAGGATGCGTCGGCGGTTCGGTTCGGCCAGCACCTCGAACGTCGTCGTCACGACTTCGAGCATGCTCCGTCAGTTATATACCTGTCAAGGCATGTTAGGCGGGTGGGTCAGCGCGCCGGAACCTCGTCGCTGACTACGGCCGGCGCGTTCTGGATCGGCGCGGTCCGCGCGGCGTCGCCGAAGGTACGGGTGTCATGCATCGCGCCCAGCAGCAGCTCGCGCAGCCGCCGATCGGGCTCCGGTACGCAGGCTCGCGCGATCCCGCGGACGGCACACGAGATGATCGCCGGTGCGGTCTGCCGGCGAAACACGCGAGGCGGGACAGCAATGCCGCGGGTGTAGCGGTGCGCCCACGCCGCGGCCAGCGGCGCCGACTGCAGCGCGTCCTGACTGTGGTCGCTGACCTGGGTGTCCCGTCGGCCGCCGAGGTCGGCCAGCAACCGCTCGCACGTCAGCACCGCGACCGCCATCACGCGCTGCTGCTCCTCGGCCACCACCGGTAGCGCCGCCGTGGCCGCCCGTAGCGCGATATGCACCTCGATGCGAATGTCGTCACCAGTCAGGCCGATCACGTCCGGGATCAGCTCGGCCAGGTGCTGGCGCGCCTCGTCGGTGCTGTTGTCGTTCACCGCGCGGGCCAGCGCGGCCAGCAGCGGGTGCGTACAAGCCGGATGATCACTCCAGCGCTCACCGGCGAGGAAGGACGCGTACTCCATGAAGCACGCGCCCTTGCGCGGGCTGCGGTGCTTGCCACGAGACAGCACCGGAAGGAACTCAGTCGAAAGACCGTGATTGGCTGCCATGCCGACCACCCCCAGTTCGCGGGCGCTTACGACCAGTCTGCACCCGATCCCCCGCGGTGGCATAGCGCTACGGCGCACCGGATCGCCGCGCGCTGTTACGTTCCGGTTTCATACCTCGTGTTGCGCGGCCGTCCGCCCCAGCCGGCTCCTAGCCTTGCCTCGCCGGTATCAGATGCATGGGCGAGGAGAACACCGTGGCGATCCACATCCAGGTCGACCCGAACACCAGCCAGGCGAAGGTCCAGCTCGTGCTTCCGGACGACGTCCACGACGGGCCGGTGTCCGCGGTCGGCACGTTCAACGACTGGACGCCGGGGCGGCACAAGTTGGTCCGTCGCAACAACGGCACGCGCAGCGTCACAGTCAGCGTGCCGAGCACGTCGGGTCAGGTGATGCGCTTCCGCTACCTCGGCTCGGGCGGCCGCTGGTTCGACGACCCCGACGCGTACGCCGTCGACGAGAGCGGCGGCATCATCCAGATCTAGCTCCGCGGACAGCGGCGGGCGTCGGGGCCTCGCTGCGTTAGCCTCCGCACCCGTGCATCGGTCACGCTGATGGGTCTGCCAGCGCTCGTCGTGATCAAGACCGCGGTGCACAACACCTCCACCGACGCCCTCGGTATCGCGCGGGTGGTGCGTTCCCCGCTCTGACCCAGCCTGTCTCGACCCTCGATCTCGCTATGCCGTCGGGCTGTTCGTCGAAGATCGTGGCTGAAGGTCTTCGGGATGGTTTGCTTGCGCGACTTCGCGGGTCTGTCCACGGTTCAGCCACACCGCGATCAAGCCGAGGAAGAGACCGATGAGCGTCGCGATCGCCGCGAAGCCGACCCGGCCCGACGCGGAGAAGCCGAGTGGCAGTAGTCCAGCGAGAGTTCCGGCCACCAGCGTGCCGCCGCCTACCTCGGCGATGTGCGCGGCCGGGCGGACGGTCAGCTGGGCGGTAGCCCACCGGTATGTGATCGCGGCCGTGTACGGATCTGGATGCGGTGCGCCGTGCAAGGCATGTGCCAACACGTCGTGGCGAATGGCCCAAGGGAGCCGACGCCACTGGGCTCGGGCCTGCCGGTACTCCGACCAGCGATGCACCGCTGCGACGCCGGCGAGTGTGGAATCTGCCGGTTGGCTGACTGCGCGGTGCTCCTGAGGCCAATCGGTGAGGCGAGCCACGACGAGCAGCGCGACCACGCCCTCGACGAGTACTCCGGCAAGGCTGAGCGGCTGCAGCCACCTGCCGATGTCCTCGCCGTGCTCACCTGGCAGATCGACCAAACGGCTCGTTGCGTAATCCAGCATCATCGCGCCGGCGAGGAGTCCGGCCGCACGCCAGGCGCG
This sequence comes from Pseudonocardiales bacterium, assembly GCA_025465405.1. Lineage (GTDB taxonomy): Bacteria > Actinomycetota > Actinomycetes > Mycobacteriales > Jatrophihabitantaceae > RYN-117. The sequence continues at coordinate 5,728 of JAODNL010000014.1, forward strand.
CCGATCGTCAGTCCGGACCAGCATCTCGGCGATGACGAAGGCGAGAACGAGGAACAGTGTCCCGAGGTATTGCTCCCCCGTGAGCTCTCCGGGGAGATAGAGCAGGTGGATGAGCCCGATGCCGGCGAGGCCCACGACGGCCACCGCCCGGCGCAGCGCGCGCCGCTCGAGTACCAGCGGGCTCACGGCTTCCGCCGAACGTACAGAGCTGGACATGTCCATCTCCGGTCGCCACGGGGTTGTCCGTCGCGCCGCAGATCCTAGGTCTGATCAGCACGCCGGCCAGCGGTTCCTGACCGGACTGTCATCGGCCTGACACCCGGCCGTCAGGACGGTGCGGGGCCGTGGTGCGCCTCGCAACGTCTACCTCGACACCGTTCAACGCGACATCTGCAATTGGATGTTGTGTCTGCGCCTGGCTACCCGCGGCTCCAGCGGCTATCCGACGTCCGTCTGGTCGAGCACCGGGTTCGAGGTGAGCTCCGCGAGGAGCGCCACCGCGTGCGCGTACTTACGCGACAGTCGCTCAGCGGTCTCCACGGGCAGAAGTCGGAGTCGGCGCGGATCGCGGTTGTCCTCGATGTCGGCCAGCTTCACGGCGAGCGCGATCTTGTTGGCGACGACGCGCCGGTAGTAGTCCACCGGGTCGCGCTCGCCGGGGCGCCGGGTCAGGGCGTTTACGGCATCGATCACCTCGGTCGAAAAGCCAACCGCAAACAGATCGTCGAGGGTGACGCTGGCCTGCTCGACGACATCGTGCAGCCAGGCGACGGCGATGTACTCGTCGCCGGCGGCGCGGGTGCCGAGGCGGTGGGCGACTCGACGAGGATGGGCGATGTACTCCGCCCCTGACTTGTCGACCTGGCCGGCGTGGGCTCGTGAGGAGATCAGGTACGCGTACGGCACCAGGTCCCCGTGGCCGAGGCCGCTGGAGCGCAGATCCATCCCGGGCCCTCCCAGGGTGACGGCTTGCAGGGTCATACGTGCTCCTTCGCGCACTGGCCGTCGGCATTTCCCGGATGTCGGAGATGATCGGCGCCCTCGGCCCGGCCATTGCCTTACGCGGGACCTGCGTCCAGCCGTTATCCCCGCGCATCGCCACACGTCGAACGATGCGAATATCGGCCGTGCCCTCCTCGCGCACCCGTGGCGACCGAACGGCGTTGATTGCCGTCTGGCAAACGCCCGACATAACTGAGGTCTTCGCGGGTCCGAACTAAAGGTTGACGGCGTCAACGGAGCATAACTCACCACTCTGAACGGAGCAAGATCAGCGCTCGGATGCGCGAGCTCGGCGTCGTCGCGGCGCCGTTCGCCAACTACACGTTGATGCCGCGGCCATCCCAGCGCAGCGGCGAACTCTAGCTGCGGATGATCGCCGTGGCTTCCCGATGCCTATCAAGCGACCCTGACCGACCCACCACCGTGCGCGTACCGCCATGCCCGGACACGAGCGACTCGGAAGCGATTGACATTTTGAGGGCCTCGCGGCAGCACTCCGAACACCGACCCGCGCTGACGAGAACGTGATCAGATCGAACCGCGGGTGAAGAGCGACTGTCGTAGCCCGGCCAGACCCGGCTCTTTCGCGCGAGACGGGAATCTTCATCTCATGACCGAGAGCCGCACGGTCAATCGTCGGTAGCGAGGCGCTGAGTTCGGTGAAGCCACATAGCTTTGTCACGGCAGGCCACGCAGTGTTGGCATCGCCGGTTAAGGCGGCGCGGGTGACGGCCGAATTCAACTCCTTTTTGTAACGTATCCCGCGAGCTCGACAACGTTGAGCGCTGGGCTAAGCACCACGGTCCTGATCATGTAGAGAACGGTGTTGCGCGTGAGTCCACAGGCCCAGTCCTTGCCCTTGTCTCCCGCAGCGAAAGCTGTCTGAAAGCACACGCCCACGCCGTCGGCGCCGGTGATGCGGACCTGCTGCGGGTTCGTGCTTCCGGTCGCCGAGGCCGCCAATGCGAGAGCGTTGTGAGCCTCGACCGCGGAATGGTAGCCGGTGGTGAGCACCTGTATCGCTGGCTGATTAGGCCCTGGAAGGTGCTCTGACACCTGCAGCGGCGAGTTCTGGAGCGAGTAGATATTGCAACCGACGGCATGCCCCTGCTGGAGGAGGATCGTCGTGCGGTCCAGCCGCATCCCGACCGCATCCATGACCGCCTGGCGGCCGGCGTCCAAAAACGGGCAGGCGGCTGTGGACCTTTCGGTGATGGGCCCCGCGCGTACTGGCCGGGGCATGGTCGTGGTGGTCCGGGTACTCGTGACGGTGATGGTGCTTGCCGGCGCGCTGAACGGACTGGTGGCCGTGCAGCCGCTTGATAGGAAGGCAATTCCCAGCAACACGCAGCAAGCCATCAGTCGCGCGAGCACAGGCTGGCGGCGGCTCCTCACCGGTCGTGAGCGGATGTCGGCCGGCCGTCAGCAGGCCGACTGTGGCACGCAACCGGGCTGATTGCTCCGCAGGCCACTAACACCAAGCCGTGAGCACATCCATCCGCACCATTGCAGGCCAGCTGCGCGGAGCCTCATCAAAGGTGTGCGGACGAACGCGGAGCTGCTGTCATCAGTCACTGGACCAGCATAGGGTTCGAGAGCGGCCAAAGCCGAAAACGCGTTGAACCCTCCATCAGTATCCGCTCAATAGCCACAGAGACGCTCGCCCGACTCCAGCTCGCGTAACCGCACGCGGTCGACCTGTATTGCGAATGCAGAGGAACGAAGATCGTAGCGGCGACAGCCGCGCCGACCAATTCGCCGGCAATGAAAACGCCGCTGCCAAAAAGCAACGGTAGTATCGGCGGAAACGGCCGCGTGGATAGAGAACTTCCACCAATGACTGGCGACCGGCACGCACCGTTCATTAGTCCAGTTCGTCGGCGACTACGTGCTGGAAATTGTAGGCTGCGCCCCCATCGCGCCACCTCGAGCGGTTGCTCGAGATCATCGGCGACTCGGCCGACGAGTTGGCGCATCTCGAAGCAGACGGTTACCGCCTGGACTTCTTTGCTTTGTTTGCCGCGCCCTCGTCGACCGCCACGATGACGCCGGGTTCACGCCGCTTGGTTCCCTGGCACGTGGATTGACACCGCCGCAGGACAGCACCCTATCCGGCCCATAACGGCCTGCTCAAAGTCTCACAACGAGCCGATGCGCACACGGGCGACAGGGGCGAGACGATGGTGTTCCCGCCGAGCACCGTTGTGAGCTGAGCTTGCCGCCAGGCAGTGGCGTGGGAGTGGCCGGATGTGGATGCACTGGCGGCAGGGACGGCCGCCAAGTGACGAAGGCGGCCCCGTGCGATCGCGGGAGGGATGTGATCGGACGGGGCCGCCTCTGAGGGTAGCTCCGGGCACGTCGGCGCAGCGCTTTGATGAGCGGACTGTCATCATGCGATCTTGTCGACTGGACCGTAGGCCCATCGGCACGAACGGCTGATGGGCCCGCGGTGGACGTTTACTCGGGACGCGGACTGCCAGCGGCAACTTTCAGTGGACTGTCGCGTGAGGAAACACGTGGGGCGCCGTATCGTCTGGATTGGCTCAACACCGATGCCCGAGGCCAGTACCTCTTATCGCTGCGTAGCACCGCGGACGCCACCCGGGCGCGGTAGCGGAGGGCCGTCTGCGCTGTCTCCAAAGTAACGCTGGGCGCCTGGTCGTCGACCTTCGTGACGTCACCTTCCTCGACTCCACCGGCTTTGGTGCGCTCATCACGATCCAGGATGAATTGTCGGCATCTCTACCCGAGCCTGCCGGCATCAATCGGGAGCAGTTGCCTCGATGTCGGGCTCGGAATTAGTGCCGCAGGGAGACGCCCGCAGTCCCGCCGCGATCTCGATCGCAGGCACGCCTGCAACGAGCCAGTCGACGGCGGCGCAGAAGGGCGGCCAGGTGCCGGTCGGGCGCGGACGAAATCGCGCCCACGACCAACACGTCCTGAAGAGAGGTCACGTGACCGGCGAGGTACCACGAATCGGCGCGGGCTATACGTCGATCTCGGCATGGACGGCTCTGCTGTCGCGACGCAGCGGGTGCTCCTCGGGGACCTCCACCAGCACAATGCGAAGACCGTCGGGGTCGGCGATCCACAGCTCGATGAGGCCCCACGGTTCCCGCTGTGGACGGCGCAGGATCTCGACACCGAGCGCCGCGAGCCGCTCATGCTCAGCGTTGGCGTCACGAACCTGCATCCACAGCGATAGATTCGGGGACTGGACATCATGTTCGGCGAGGCCGGAGATCTCGAGGAAGCCGCCGCCGAGGAAGAACACGATGCCGGGACTGGCCTTATCGCCAAACTCGCGGTAGACCGCGAGGCCGAGCACGTCACGGTAGAACCGGTGTGAGCGGTCAAGTTCTACGGGACGCAGCAAGATACGGCCCGCGAGCACGTCCATCCGGCCATGATGCTCCCTGGCCCAGCGAGGCGCGTCTCGCGGTGGCGGTTGACGGGCTGCATGTTGATGCATGGCAGCACACCGGCCATGTACGAGGACTGGTTAGCAACCGTGCACGCACGCGCGGGATCAGGCGGGATCGTTCTCATCAACGCCTGGAACGAATGGGCCGAGGGCGCGCACCTCGAACCCGATCTCAAATACGGTGATGCCTATCTCAAGGCGACAGCACGGGGCATCGGCGCCCCGCTCGGAGACATCAGCGCCGAAGTCACCACACCACTTGCGGCGACGCCCTTCGTCCTGAGGGATCGTTTCGGTGAGCTCTACCTTGATGCCCTGCAAACCCAGATGCGTCTCCAGCGTCGACTCTCTCGCCTGGAAGCCACCTTCGAACGTCAAGTAGAAGAGGCGAGACAAGCCGCGACCGCCGAAGCCAACGAGATGCGCGCTCACGCCCTCACACTGGCGCGAGAGGTCAGCCATCTGCGCGACCTACTGGCCAGCACATCCAACCCGCGGCCGGCCACCTAAGCACCCGCGGCACACCCTCGGCTTAGCCGATTGATACCACGCGTTCCACGCCGTAGCGGGTTGTCTTCATCCAGCTGGTCAGCGGCCGGCAGTACTCGCGTGATGTTCCGAACGCTGCCGCCTTCACCGCCTATGTCGTAGCGTCGTTGCGGCCTAGAGGTCACTCGAGCGGGCGATCCCCTGCTGGCGCCCTAGATGTCAGGGCACGGGTGACGGACTGGAGCGGGTGACGGGAATCGAACCCGCACTGTCAGCTTGGGAAAAGTACGGTCACCCCGTACCAGGGTTA
>JAODNL010000041.1 GCA_025465405.1 Pseudonocardiales bacterium
GAGGACGCGGCATGAGAATGGCACCACCGGTGATCGCTCGGGTGCGTCCGCTCGTCGAGCCCGCGTTGCGGGAGGCGGTCGCCCGGATCGAGGACGACCGGATGCGGCTGATCGCGTCCTACCAGCTCGGTTGGAGCGATGCCGACGGCCGGCCGACCAGCGGGCACTCCGGCAAGGCCATCCGGTCGACGCTCGCGGTGAGCTCGGCCGAGGCCGCCGGCGCGCCGGCCGCCGATGGTGTTCCCGCGGCGGTCGCCGTGGAGCTCGTCCACAACTTCTCGCTGCTGCACGACGATGTCATGGACCGCGACCTGGAGCGCCGGCACCGACCGACCGGCTGGGCCGCGTTCGGCGAGGGGCACGCGCTGCTGGCCGGCAACGCGATGCTCGTCGCCGCGTTCGAAGTGCTGGACCGCTCAGCCGGGAATCGCGGCGCGACGACCTGCCTTCTGACAGCGACTCAGCGGCTGATCAGCGGTCAGTCCGACGATCTGCTGTGTGAGAACGCCGACGAGGTCACCCTCGACGACGTGCTGCGGATGGAGGCGGGCAAGACCGCGGCCCTGCTCGCATGCGCCGCCTCGATCGGTGCGATCAGCGCCGGCGCGCCCGCGGCGGTGGTCGACGGCCTCGCCCAGTTCGGCCACGACCTCGGCATGGCGTTCCAGCTCGTCGACGACATCCTCGGCGTCGCCGGCGATCCCGACGTCACCGGCAAGTCCGCGTCGTCGGACATCCGCGCGGGCAAGCGCTCGGCACCCATCGTCGCCGCCCTCGCCGACGGCGGCGAGGCCTCCCTCCGGCTCGCGGCGCTGCTCGCCGACGGCCCGCCGACGTCCGACGAGGACGTCGCCCTGGCGGCGAAGCTCGTCGAGGAGGCAGGCGGGCTCGACTGGACCGCCCGGGAGGCCGACGCCACGCTGTCCCGCGCGCTCGAGCGACTGACCGCCCTGCCGCTGGCCGCAGGTCCGGCCGACGACCTCGCCGCGGTCGCCCGGTACGTCGTCGACCGTGACCACTAGCCCGGACAACCAGGAGGGATCCCACGTGACCGCCGTGCACGAGGCCGACCGGACCAGCGACGTCCGCACCGCGACGGAGCGGGCCAAGGCGTACCTGGTCGGGCGCCAGGCAGAGGCCGGCTGGTGGAAGGGCGAGCTGCGCACCAACGTGACGATGGACGCGGAGGATCTGCTGCTCCGCCAGTTCCTCGGCATCCTGCGTGCGGACGAGCTGGAACCAGCCGCGCGGTGGATCCGCTCGCAGCAGCGCGACGACGGGACCTGGGCCACGTTCGAAGGCGGACCGGGGGACCTGTCGACGACGATCGAGGCGTACACGGCGCTCCGCCTGGCCGGCGACGACCCTGACGAGCCGCATCTCGTCGCCGCGCGGACGTTCATTCTCGGCGCGGGCGGCCTCGAGGCCAGCCGCGTGTTCACCCGGATCTGGCTCGCGCTGTTCGGCGAATGGTCCTGGGACGAGTTGCCGGCGATGCCGCCGGAGCTGATCTTCCTACCCTCCTGGGCGCCTCTCAACGTCTACGACTGGGGATGCTGGGCGCGGCAGACGGTCGTGCCGATCACCGTCGTCGCGACCCTGCGGCCGGTGCGGCCGTTGCCGTTCACAATCACCGAGCTGCGCACCGGCCGCCCGGCGCCGCGGACGCGCACGAGCCTCGTCGGCCGCGCGTTCGGGCTCCTGGACCGGATCCTCAAGCTCTACCACCGCGCGCCCGTCCAGCCCGGCCGCACCGCCGCGTTCCGCCGTGCTGCCGAGTGGATCATCGCGCGGCAGGAGGCCGACGGCGGGTGGGGCGGCATCCAGCCGCCGTGGGTGTATTCGATCCTGGCCCTGCACCTGCTCGGCTACCCGCTCGAGCACCCGGTGCTGGTGGCCGCGATCGACGGCCTCGAGGGGTTCCTGGTCCGGGAGGAGGCGCCGGACGGTCCGGTACGTCGCCTCGAGGCGTGCCAGTCCCCGGTGTGGGACACCTGCCTCGCCCTCACGGCGCTGCTCGACGCCGGCGCCGATCCCGGCGATCCGGCCGTGGTCCGCGCGGCTCGCTGGATCGTCGACGAGGAGATCCGCGTCCGCGGCGATTGGTCCGTACGGCGGCCGGAGCTGTCACCGGCCGGCTGGGCCTTCGAGTTCGCGAACGACGGTTACCCGGACGTCGACGACACCGCGGAGGTCGTCCTTGCGCTGGACCGCCTCGACGAAGCGACGGTGCCCGGGGTGCGGGCCGCGGTCGAACGGGGCACGGCATGGACCCTCGGGATGCAGTCCCGCGACGGCGGGTGGGCCGCCTTCGATGCCGACAACACCCGACGCCTCGTCGAGAAGCTCCCCTTCTGCGACTTCGGTGCCGTGATCGACCCGCCGTCGGCAGACGTCACCGCGCACGTCGTCGAGATGATGGGTCGTCTGGGCCAGGGCGGGGACGAGCGCTGCCGGCGCGGGGTGCGGTGGCTGCTCGACGCCCAGGAATCCGACGGTTCGTGGTTCGGCCGGTGGGGCGCCAACTACGTCTACGGCACCGGCGCGGTGGTTCCCGCCCTGGTCGTGGCCGGCGTACCGACCGGCTCGATCCCGGTCCGCCGCGCGATCCGGTGGCTGCAGCAGCACCAGAACGCGGACGGCGGCTGGGGCGAGGACCTGCGCTCCTACGTCGACGACAACTGGCGCGGCCGGGGAGCGTCGACCGCGTCGCAGACCGCGTGGGCATTGCTCGCGCTGCTGGCCGTGGAGCCGGACTCGGACGCGGTGGTCCGGGGCGTGCAGTGGCTGGTGGACACGCAGCAGGCGGACGGCGGGTGGGCCGAGGACCTCTACACCGGCACCGGGTTCCCGGGCGACTTCTACATCAACTACGAGATGTACCGCCACGTGTTCCCGCTCAGCGCCCTCGGCCGCTATCTGTCGGTGACCGCGACCGCGGATTCGCCCTGACCGCAGCGCTTACGTCGTAGCCGCCCGGTCCGGCTCGTAGCGCGAACCGTGCTCGACCTCGTCGGTCGCCTCGAGCAGCGGGGACCGGGCGACCAGTAGTACGCCCGCGCCGACAGCCATCGCGCCGAACGTCGCCGGGACCAGCCACAGACCGGTGCGGGTGATCTCGTTGAACACCAGGACGCCCCAGAGGATCGACACCAGCGGATCCATCAGGGTGAAGCCCGGCTGGGCGGCCAGCAGGGGGCCGGTGTGCAGGGCCCATTGCACGAGCACCAGCCCGAGGACGCCGCAACCGACGGCGACGTAGGTCTGCCAGGTCGTGAAGATGGCGACCGTGCCATGGGCGCTCGCCTGCGCGATCGTCTCCTTGATCAGGGTCGCGGTGAGCCCGAAGCTGGTGCCCGCGGCGGCCCCCAGGCAGGCGGTGCGCCATATCGTGTTGCCGCGGCGCGCCGCGGTGACGAGGACCGCGATCGTGGCCGCCGTCCCGCCGCCGGCGAGCACGTACGTCACGTGATCGACTTCGGTCGCGGTCCCGGGTCGGGGATTCAGGATCGCCACCAGGGCGATCATGCCGGCGGTCATCATCAGGATCCCGGTCCACTCGGACCGGCCGAGGGGTGTCCGGAACACCCGCGACGCGACCAGCAACGTCAGCGGCACCTCGAGGGTGATGATCGGCTCGACGGCCGACAGGGGGCCCAGGCCCAGGGCGACGGCCTGCAGCACGAACGAGGCGACGAGGCCCCCGAACCCGATCAGCCAGGTCGGTTCGCGCACGAGATCCGCGAGCAGCCGGGCACCGAACGGCCGATCAGGCGGCTGTTCGAGGCTCGCCTTGCGCTGCATCACGTTCGCCAGCGCGTTGCCGCCCGCGGCCAGCGCGGCGCACAGGAAGCTGAGCGCCTCGGATCCGGTCATCGCCACATCGGTCGACTACTTCGTACGGGCTTGTCTGATCAACGTCGCGCCGAAGTCCCGGACCAGACCTGACCCGCGGTGCGCTTCGTCCATCACGTCGACGAAGGCGTCGACGAACCGCTCGACATCGGTTTCACCGATGGTGAGTGGCGGGATCAGCTTGATCACCTCCAGATGATCACCGGAGACCTGGGTGAGGATCCGGTGGCGGTGGAACAGCGCGTGCACGATCGTCTGGGCGAACAGACCCTTGCGGGCGACCTGAAGCGCCGTCCAGGGTCCACGCAGCCGCCACGACGACGGGCGGCCGAACTCGATGCCGATCATGAGCCCGCGCCCGCGCACCTCGTGCAGCAGCTCGTACCGGTCGACAAGCTCGCCGAGCCGGGACTGCAGCAGCTCGCCCATCTTGCGCGCGTTCTCCATCACGCCGTCGTGCTCGAGAACGTGCAGGGTGGCCAAGCCAGCAGCCATCGCCTGGGCGTTGGAGCCGAACGTGGAGTCGTGCACCAGCACCCTATCCATCGACGAGTACACCTTTGTGAAGATCCAGTCGCGCCCGAGCGTCGCGCCGACCGGGATGTATCCGCCCGAGAGCGCTTTGGCGGTGGCGATGAGGTCGGGTTCGACGTCCTCGTGCTGGAAGGCGAAGAAGTCACCCGTACGGCCGACGCCGCACTGCACTTCGTCCGCGATCAGCAATGCCTTGTGCCGGCGCAGCAATTCCTGCGCAGCGGGCAGGAAGCCCGGTGGCGAGACCGCGACGCCCTTGCCCTGGATCGGCTCGATCAGAAAGCCGGCGACGTCGCCGCGGCGTAGCTGCCGTTCGAGCGCGGCGAGGTCGCCGTAGGGGATTGCCGTGTCGGGAAGTAGTGGCCCGAAACCTTTGCGGAACTCACGAGCCCCGTTGACCGACAGCGCGCCGGTGGTCAGGCCGTGAAACGCATGCGCGCAGTAGACGATTCGCCTGCGCCCGGTGGCGTAGCGGGCGAACTTGAGCGCGGCCTCGACCGCTTCGG
>JAODNL010000059.1 GCA_025465405.1 Pseudonocardiales bacterium
GCGAAGCGGACTCGCAGGTGCAGGTGCCGCTGCTCAGGGGCGTCCGGCGGCGGCACCAGCAGCTGGCCGCTCATGCCCAGGTGCGCCACCAGGGCCTCATCCACGGATCCGTCCGCGGCCCGCAGCGGCAGCCAGAGGTACTTCCCGCGCCGCTCGACCGACACCGCCGCCGCGCCGCGTAGCCGGGCGGCGAGGTCCTCACCTCCGGCCAGGTGCCGCCGCACCGCGCGGGGATGACGGACCTCGACCGCGGCGATCGTGCGGCCGGCGACCCAGCGCTGCAGCCCGTCGCGGACGGTCTCTACTTCGGGGAGTTCGGGCACGCGGGGAGCGTCAGGACGCTTCGGCGTCGTCGCCGGTGAGTGCCCGCCAGGCGGTCTCGGCCGCCGCCTGCTCGGCTTCCTTCTTGCTGCGCCCGGTGCAGGCCGCGAACATCTGGCCGGCAACGGTGGCCCGGGCGGTGAACGTCTTCGCGTGATCGGGTCCCGCGGACTCCATGACGTAATCGGGTACGCCCAGGCCGCGCTCGGCGGTGAGCTCCTGCAGGCTGGTCTTCCAGTCCAGGCCGGCGCCGCTGTTCGCGACGTCGTCCATCAGCGTGTCGAACAGGTCGTGGATGACCCGCGCCGCGCCCTCGATCCCGTGCTCGATGTAGATCGCGCCGAGGATGGCCTCGACGGTGTCGGCGAGGATGCTCGACTTGTCCCGGCCGCCGGTGACCTCCTCGCCGCGGCCGAGCCGGATGTACTCACCGAGCCCCTTCGGCGCAATGCCCCGGGCGATGTCGGCGAGCGCGCGCATGTTGACCACCGACGCGCGCAGCTTGGCCAACTTGCCCTCGGGCAGGTCGGGGTGCGCGCGGTAGAGCGTGTCCGTGACGACGATGCCGAGGACGGCGTCGCCGAGGAACTCGAGCCGTTCGTTGTGCGGCAGGCCGCCATGTTCGTACGCGTACGAGCGATGGGTCAGGGCGCGCCGCAGCAGCTCGGCATCGAGAGTGATGCCGAGCGCTTCGGCAAGCCTTGTCTGGTCCGCCGGCTCGGGGTTGTACATGGGCGGCACAGATCAGACCGCGAGAACCTGCTTGCCGTCGTACTGGCCGCAGTTCGAGCACGCCGTGTGCGGCAGTTTCATCTCGCCGCACGCACGGTTCGGGCAGACGACCAGCGTCGGTGCGCTCGTCTTCCACTGCGACCGGCGAGCCCGGGTATTGCTGCGCGACATCTTCCGCTTCGGGACGGCCACGTCGGTTACTCCTGACTTGTCGAGCTATCGGGTCCGGGTTCGTGCCCCGCGTCGGTGAACGCTGCGAGCGCGGCCCATCGAGGGTCGAGCAGTTCGTGCGCATGTCCGGCCGGCAGGTCGTCGAGCCGCTGCCCGCAGGTGGGGCACAGCCCGGCACAGTCCGGTCGGCACAGCGGAGTCCAGGGCAAGCCCAGAACCACCGCGTCACGCACCACCGGCTCGATGTCGAGGAAGTCGCCATCGATCCGGTGGACCTCGTCCTGCTCGGTCGTCTCGTCGGTGACGCTGTCCGGGTAGGCGAACAGCTCGCAGAAATCGACGACCAACTCGTCGGAAACCGGATCGAGGCACCGCCCGCACTCGCCGGTGAGCGGACCGGTGGCGGTGCCCGTGACGAGCACGCCCTCGGTCACCGACTCGAGCCGGATCTCGACTGCCAACGGGGCACCTTCCGGTATCCCGACGATGTCCAGGCCCAACCCCGCAGGCGCGGGAACACTACGCCGATGCTCGCGCATCGACCCGGGCCGGCGGCCCAGCTCGCGCGCGTCGTAGACGAACGGGCTGCGCGGATCCGCGTGCGGTCTGCCGCGCTGCATCGGTGTCATGTTCTCAGGCATACGAAGATGGCCCAGACTTTGGTTGAGGCCGTCAACCAGCTTAGCTGAGACAGGCACTTAGTCCGAAATCGGCGCGTCCTCGCCCGGCGCCGGGCCACGGCGCTGAGCGAGCGCCGCGCGTCCCTGCTCGGCCGTCCCCGCCGCGCGGTGGGCGATCTGCGCCAGGTCGGCCAGCGTCCGGTCCACGTAGTCCTCGGCGTCGGCCCGCAGCTTCGCTGCGTAGTCCTCGGCGTCGGCCCGCAATGTATGCGCGTACCGCTCGGCCTCGGCCCGGGTGTCGGCGTCGTACCGATCGGCGTCGGCATGCAGGCTGTCGCGGTAGGCCGTCGCCTCGGCGCGCAGGCCCTCGGCCGCCCGGACGCCCGCCTGGTGCACACCGGTGGCCGACACCAACTGGCCATGCTCGGCCCGTCCGGCCTCGACGATCTCGTACGCGCGCACCTCGGCGTCGTGGATGAGCGCCTCGGCGCGGCGGCCGGTGTCGCCCAGCGCCGACTCGGCCTCCACAGCCGCGGTGTCGCGGATCGCGGTCGCCTCGGTGTGCGCCTCGTGCAGCAGGCCGTCGCGGTTGGCCAACGTGCGCCGGGCCTCGTCCATCTCCGGCGGCATCGTCTCGCGCAGCTCGTCGAGCAGGTCCAGGACGCGTTCGCGC
>JAODNL010000068.1 GCA_025465405.1 Pseudonocardiales bacterium
TCCTCGGCCAGCCCGATGCCGAGCAGCATCGGGATGTCGGTGTTGATCGTGACGACAAGGCCGGCACCTCGCAGCCCGGCAAGTGGATGCGCGGGCACAGACTGCGCGTATCCGAGCGCAACATTGGAGGACGGGCACACCTCCAGCGCGATTCCGCGCGCGCGGACCTCATCGACGAGCGACCCGTCGGACAGAATCCGGATCCCATGGCCCAACCGGTCCGCGTGACCGACCGCGATCGCCTCGCGGATGCTCGACGGCCCGCCCGCCTCGCCGGCGTGGTGGACGAGCTTCAGCCCGGCAGCACGGGCGGCGTCCCAGACCTCGGCGAACGGCGCGAGCGGATAAGCCTCGTCGCCCGCCGCACCGATCCCGATCACCTCGTCGTACGCCCGGGCCAGTTCGAGCGTGTGCCGCGCGCGGTCGACGCTGCGCCTGCGGGAGTGGTCGAGCAGGACGCGGGTTTGCAGGCCGCAGTCGGCTGCTCCCGCGGCGAGGCCCCGAAGCACCGCCTCGAGCGGCATCTCCAGCTGTCCGAGGCGCTCGCCGTGCGAGGCCGCGCTAACGGTGAGTTCGGCATAGCGGGTGCCGTTCGCGGCCTCGTCCAGGCAGAACTCGTAGGCGACCCGCTCGAAGTCCGCGGCCCGGCGCAGACACCGGCGAACCAGGCCGTTCTGGTCGGCGAAGTCGCGGAATCCGTCGAATCGCACCGTTCGGCCGTTGAGGTGCTCGGGGACGTCGACTCCGTTGGCCGCGCCGATCTCGCGCAGCGTGGACCATCGGATGGCGCTCTCGAGATGGACGTGCAGGTGCGCCTTGGGAAGTTGATCCAGGCTGGGCACCCGGCGAACCTACCGGGAGCTCAACGCAGTTCCGCGACGGTGGACGTGAGCAGCTGACCGACCAGGTCGGGATGGCTCAGGTGCGGCGTGTGGTCGGAGGGCCATACCAGGGAGGTCGCGGCCCGGACCGCCATCGCCCGCTGGAGTTGCGGTGCCACCGTCCGATCTTCAGCGCACACGACATAGGTGGAGGCGAGATGCCGCCACGCGGCGCCCTCGACCGGAGTGCTGAACAGTGCCCGGCACACCGGCCGATGCCGCCGGATCGCCGCGTCCGCGAGGCCCGCCGGCGCCTGGGGATACATCAGCTCGCGCGCGGACTCGTCGTCGATCGTGACAGCGCGGCCGTCGTCGGAGAAGCGCAGCGCCTCCCGCAGTCGCGTCAACGGCACGCCGAGGTGGGGCAGGGGCCGCGAGACGCTCTCGCCTTCGTCGAGTGCGAAGCCGGCAAGGTACACGAGCTGGCTGACGGCCGGATGAAGGCCACTGGCGGTGATCACGGCACCGCCGTAGGAGTGCCCGACGAGCACGACCGGCTCGTGCGCGGCGTCCAGCAGCCGCCGAACCGCCGCGACGTCCTCGGTGAGGCTCGTCATCGGCAGCTCGACGGCGATGCTGGCGACACCCGCGTGGTCGAGCAGTGGCCGGACCTCGTCCCACACCCATGCGCCGTGCCACATGCCATGGACGAGGATCAGGTCGGCGTCGCTCGCCGGCCGGACGCTACCGGCGATGACCCCGCCCGCTCATGGCGTGCCGCGAGAAGAACCCGTGCCGCTCGCCCTCGGGTGTGGTGCCATCTGTCTCGCTCACATAGCCCGTGCCCGGCGCGGCGCGCCCCATCTCCGTGGTGTAGCCGGCGTCGGACGGTGCCGCGTAGCCGCTGCGGGTCGGCTCGCCCGCGGCGACCCGCCGCTCCGGTGGCATCGGCTGGATCGTCTCAGCCGCCTCTGCTGACCCGGCACGCTCGGCCAGCACGCGGTTCTCGGCGGCGAGTGCACGGTGCTCGCGGCGGATCCGACGGGCATGCCCGAACGCGATCTGCAGCAAGCCCAAGCCGATCCACGCCGCGGTCACGATAATCGCCCCGATCACGGCCAGCCAGAACGCGTCGAAATGCCACGTCCAGCTCCACATATGGAAATCGATCGGCCCCCGATTCGCCAGGATCAGCTCGACCGCCGCGACGCCCGCGGCAGCGAGTACCAGCAAACCCAGAACGAACATCTCGTCACCTCCGGTGACGGCTCAGGGCGCAGCTGCGCCGGTTTCCGTCACCGAGACCTTTCCCGCCTCCCGCCGCGGGTAAACCCCGTCAGATGTGCGTGAAAGAGCCGTACGTCGCCATTGGATCGGTCACTGCCTGGTGCCGGACGCCGTTGGCTGGATCGACCGCGGCGTCGGTCATCCCGTTCCCGAGGTAAATGCCTACGTGGTACACGTAGCCGACGGTGTCGTGGTAGAACACCAAGTCACCCGGCTTCGCCCGCGCGGCGGGGATCAGCCGGGCCGCGGTGAACTGGTCGGCGGCCACGCGCGGAGTGGTCAGTCCGGCGACCCGGTAGCTGTAGAGCACCAGACCTGAGCAGTCGAATGCCTTCGGCCCGGCCGCGCCCCACACGTACGGCTGACCGAGGTGCCGATTCGCCTCCGCGACGACCCGATTGTTCGCCGCCGGGGTACCGATCGCCGCCGTGCCGGCCGGGCCGCGGCTGTCGACCACGCGGCAACCGAGCAGCGAATTTCCGCCGAACCCGACGTTCACTGCCCACATGCACGCGACATGCGCACCCGGCCGCGTGGTGACGGTGATTCCGTACCCCACCCGGCTGCTGGTGCCGCGGCGACGGGCGACGTCCGGGCGGGTCTGGGTCGCGGCAACCGTCGCCGCTGAGGCGCCGTCCACGTAGAGCACGACCGTCACCGGCCGGCCCAGATCGTCGGGCTCCGACGCCCAACCGGCGGCGCGGACAGTGCCGGACGTCGCCGCGACGGTGTCCAGCGCGCCGATCGGGTCATGCGTGGCCAGCTGGCTGCGGGACAGGGCGGTACCGAGCGGGGTCGCCACGCAGCCCAGCACGCGATCGGTCCCACCGCCGACGTTACGAACCGCGATGCAGGCCGTGTGCGTGCCGGACGCGGGTACCGGCAGGATCAGGCTGAACCCGGGCGTCGGGCCGGTGTGGATCAGACGGACGACGTCGGGACGCCGTCCCGCGGTCACCGCCGAGGCCACCACGCGGCCGTCGACGAGCCCGAGGACCGTCACCGGTCGGGTGATCGCATCCGGATCCGCTGCCCAGCCCCCCGCCCGCAGCTGGCCCGCGGCCGGCGACACGAGCGAGTCGAGGTGGCCGATCGGGTCGTGCGGACCGGGCGGATTCGCTCGCGCCGGGCTGGCGGCCAGCACGAGCCCGGCGACCGCCGCGGCGCAGGCCGTCGCGGCGGTGCCGACGCGGCCGACGCGGCGGAGGCGGCGGAGGCGGTCGGTGGGGACAGCGGATTCAGGC
This sequence comes from Pseudonocardiales bacterium, assembly GCA_025465405.1. GTDB lineage: Bacteria > Actinomycetota > Actinomycetes > Mycobacteriales > Jatrophihabitantaceae > RYN-117. The sequence goes on from JAODNL010000068.1 coordinate 3,353, forward strand.
AAGGTCTGGTCCTTCGCGAGCGACGGCGTTTCCTTACCGATCGGCAGGCGGGCCTGGAATCTTGAGCGGCCAGCCGGGAGATCATCGCAGGACCGATGAGTTTGCGTGACGGCCGACGTTTCACCTAATGACAGATCGAACCGAGATGACGGAGGCAGTCATGAGCAACCTGCTCGAAGGCAAGAACGCGATCATCTACGGCGGCGGGGGAAGCATCGGCGGCGGCGTTGCCCGCACCTTCGCGCGCGAGGGGGCTCGGGTCTTCCTGGCCGGGCGTACCCGTGACCGGCTGGACGCCGTGGCGAACGAGATCAACGCATCCGGCGGGACGGCCGAGATTGCCGTGCTCGACGCCCTGGACGAGCGTGCCGTGGACGACCACGTCCAGAAGGTCGTGTCCAACGCCGGCAGCGTGGATGTCTCGTTCAACCTGATCAACCGTGGCGACGTCCAGGGCATCCCGCTCGTCGAGATGGCGACCGACGACCTGCTGCGAGCGGTGGTCGACGGCCTGCGGAGCAGCTTCGTCACCGCGCGAGCCGCCGGCCGGCGCATGATCGAGCAGGGATCCGGCGTGATCCTGCATCTGAACAGCGCCTCGGGCGCCGGCGCGATGCCGGGTATGGGAAGCACCGGGCCTGCCGACGCGGCGATCGAGGCGTTCATGCGCTATCTGGCGGCCGAGGTCGGGCCGCACGGCGTGCGGGTCTGTGGGCTGTGGACCGCCGGCGTCGCGGAGACCCTGTCGACGGAGAAGCTCGCGGCCGTCGGTGGACCCGGTATGCCCGACCCGCAGACGGTGGAGCGGATGATCGCGGGCATGGCCACGCTGCGCCGGGTACCGCGGCTGGCCGACGTGTCTGAAGTGGCTGCCTTCCTGGCCTCCGACCGGGCGTCGGGCATGACCGGCACGATGGCCAACGTGACCTGCGGGCTCGTCCTCAGGTGACGGCGACGGATCAGGGAGACTGCATCATGGACTGGACCCTTGAACTCGTACTTGTCCCCGTGTCGGACGTTGACCGGGCGAAGGAGTTCTACACCGACAAACTCGGCTTCAACCTGGACGTGGACCACCGCGCCGGCGACGAGTTCCGGGTCGTGCAGATGACGCCCCGGGGGTCAGGCTGTTCCATCTCGTTGGGCGTCGGGATCACCGACGCCGTTCCCGGCTCGGTGCGCGGGCTGCACCTCGTCGTCTCCGACATCGAGGCGGCGCATGCCGAACTCGCCGGGCGCGGCGTAGCGGTCAGCGACGTCAAGCACATGACACCGGGTGGATGGGCTCCCGGCCCCGATCCGCAGCACGCCGACTACAACACCTTCTCCGACTTCAGCGATCCGGACGGCAACACCTGGGTCCTGCAGGAACGCGGGCACGGGACGCCGGCGTGACCTCCTCGCTCGTGGGCGAGGCCGCGTTCGAGGCGCTGACCCAACGGCACCGGCGCGAGCTGCACGTCCACTGCTACCGCATGCTGGCGTCCTTCGACGAGGCGGAGGACGCGGTCCAGGAGACGTACTTGCGGGCCTGGCGCGCCCGCGAGAACGTCACCGGCGACGTGCTGCTCAGGGCCTGGCTGTATCGCATCGCGACCAACGTCTGCCTGGATCTGCTCCGCAGCCGGGCGCGCCACGTGTCCCAGCTGCACTCGTTCGCGGAGGTCAGCTGGCTGCAGCCCTATCCCGATCAGCTGCTGGACGAGATCGCCGCGCCCGACGAGCAACCCGACGCGGTTGCGGTGGCGCGGGAGACGATCGAGCTGGCGTTCCTCGCGGCGCTCCAGGTCTTGCCGGCGCGGCAGCGGGCGGTGCTGCTGCTGCGCGATGTCCTGGGGATGCCGGCGAGCGAGACCGCGACGCTGCTGGGCACCAGCGTCTCGGCGGCTAACAGCGCGCTGCAGCGAGCACGCACGACGATGCAGGAACATCTGCCCTCGCACCGGATGCAGTGGCGGGCCGGCCAGCCGAGCCCCGAGGAGCGCGCGCTCTTGGCGCGGTTCATCGACGCGCACGAACGCTGCGATGCAGCTGCCGCCGTGGCCATCGCCGCGGAGGACCTCCGCGTCACGATGCCGCCGCAGCCATACTGCTTCGAGGGCTTGTCCATGGTCATGCCACTACTCGAACGGGCCTTCGGCCCCGATCGCGACGGCGACTGGCGACTCGTGCCCACGATGGCCAACCGGATGCCGACCGCCGCGAGCTACCTGCGGCGCCCCGGCGACCGGGAGTTCCGCGCCTTCAAGCTCGACGTGCTACGCATCGAGGCCGCCACCATCGTGGAGATCACGACCTTCGGCCCGTCGCTGTTCCCGGCTTTCGGGCTGCCTCCGACGCTATAGCCCTGGCGTTGCGCTGACGGTGGGGCGAGGCGTGCCCGTCGTTCTCGGGCGGGACTGCCGTTGCCTCGGGCAGGACTGCCGTTGCCTCGGGCGGGACGGCCGTCACGGTCCGGAAATCCGTCCGTGACGGTCGAGCCACATGGTGGAAATACCGGACATGTTTGGTCGGTCGTGACAATCGCGCCTCTCGCGACCAAACTCGCAAAGGACCCGCATGACCGTCGATCCATCCAGCCTCACCACCGACCAGCTCAACACCTACATCACCAGCCGTCTGGTGGTGTCCGGCATCGACATCTCGTTGCTGCCGACCGCACCGGACCCGGTGACCGGGGCGCCGACCCAGGCGCAGGCGCTCGCGTCGCTGCGGTCCTTTGTCCTGTCCAACCCGAAGGTCATCAACGGGTGGCGCCCCGCCCCGGCGGCCGGCACCGCAGACGCCGGGGTGCTCAGCCAGGAGCTCGTCCCGCCACTGGAGTACCCGTCGATCACCGAGGCCTGGACCGGGCAGGTGCAGTCTCGATGAGCGCACGTGAGATCAACCGACGAGTCTTCCTGACCCGCAGCGCCACGGTCGCAGCTGGCACGGCCGCCGTGACGGCGCTGCCGCTCCGGGCGGGCACCCCGGCCGAGGCCGCACCCGCGTCAGATCAGTCGGCGCATCCATACCTGCCGAGGATCGAGGTGCGACCGGCCGCCAAGGCCGACCCAACGGAAGCGACCATCGCCGAGGCGGCCACGTTGCTGCGGCAGGGTCGCCTGACCGCAGTCGATCTGGTCGACGCACACCTCGCGCGTATCGCGAAGTTCGACTCCGTCTACCAGGCGTTCAATACCGTGACCGCCGACAGTGCGCGGGCTGAGGCGCGCGCTGCGGACAAGCGGCTGACCGGCGTGCTCAGCGGAATCCCCCTATGCATCAAGGACAACTACTACACCGCGGGCGTCAGGACGACGGCGAACTCGTTCATCTTCCAGTCCTTCGTCCCGCCGTACAACGCCACGTCGGTGGCCCGCCTCAAGGCCGCCGGCGCGATCGTCCTCGGCAAGGGTCAAATGGGTCCGCTCGCCACGACACGCGCGACGGCACCGAACGGGACGATCACCACGGTGAATGCGTGGACACCCGGCGATCCGTCGATCGACCCGGGCGGCTCGTCCACCGGACCGGCCTGCTCGGTCGCCGGCCGGATGGCGACCTCGTCGATCGGCACGCAGACCGGCGGCAGCATCGTCAATCCGTCCAACCAGCAGAATCTCACCGGTCTCAAGCCGACCATGGGCCGTACCTCGATCTACGGCGTGATCCCGCTGTCCTACACGCGCGACCATTCCGGGCCTCTCGCCCGGGACGCGGTCGACGCGGCGATCATGCTCAGCATCATGGCCGGTCCTGATCCCGACGATCCGCGGACGCTCGGCCTGCCGCCGGTCCCGGACCTGATCACCTCCGCGCTACCCGTGCGCCGGCGGGGACAGGTGGTCATGCGGCGGCCCACCACGATCGGGGTGCCGCCGGACTATCTGAGCGGCGTCAGCCCGGACGTGGTAGCGCTGCGGAAGGCGTTCCTGAACACCGTGCTCGCAATCCCGGGCACGAAGCTGGCCGACGTGGCCTACCCCGACGACTGGGCGTTGATGACCGGCACGTTCAACAACGTCCGGCTCAGCGAGCGCACCGAGCCGTTCCTGCCGTTTCTCAAGCAGGACCCGACGCTGTTCGGGGTTTCGCTGCTCACCTGGTTGCAGGGGCTGTTCCTGTCCGGCGACGAGTGGATCACCGGTCAGCGAGCGAAGCACCACCTGCTGCGCGAGGTCCTCGACGACGTGATGAGCGGCTGCGACGTGTTGTTGCAGACCGGGCCGGTGCCCTTCGACATCCTCGGCCTTCCCGAACTCGCGCTTCCGATCGGGTTCACTGCCATCGGCGCCGACCCCAAGGTGCCCAG
>JAODNL010000077.1 GCA_025465405.1 Pseudonocardiales bacterium
CCGCGCATTCGCTGCCACCGGGCGATCGCATCGGTGAACGACTCCGGCTTGCCGAGTGCCTCGCCGTCGAGTTCTAGCATCGAGTCGCAGCCGAGGACGAGCGCCTCGCCGCGGATCTCCTTGCGGATGATCATTGCCTTGGCGTTGGCCAGCTCCTGGACGAGCTCGGGTGTCGTCGAGGCGGTGGCCAGAGATTCGTCCAATTGGCTGACCCACACCTCCGGCTCGACACCGGCGGCACGCAGCGTCTGCAGCCGAGCCGGCGACTTGGACGCCAGGATGAACCGGATCGTCACAGGCCGAGGGACTTCGAGATGACGCCCTTCATGATCTCCGTCGACCCGCCGTAGATCCGCGTCACCCGCGCGTCGGCATAGGCGCGGGCGACGGGGTATTCGGTCATGTAGCCGTACCCGCCGTGCAGCTGCAGGCAGCGGTCGATCACGCGCCCCTGCAGTTCGGTGCACCACCACTTGGCCTTTGCGGCGTCGGCGACGCCAAGCTCGCCGGCGTTGAGCAGGTTGACGCACTGATCGAGGAACGCCTGCGCCACGTCGATCTCCGTGATGATCTCGGCGAGCACGAACTTGGTGTTCTGGAACGAGCCGATCGTCGTGCCGAAGGCCTTGCGGTCCTGCACGTACCGCAGCGTGTTCTCGAACGTGGCGCGGGCCTCGGCGAGGGCCCCGACGGCGATCGACACCCGCTCCTGCGGCAGCTTCTGGGTCAGCTGCTGGAAGCCGTGGCCTTCCTCACCGAGCAGGTTCGCGACTGGCACCCGCACGTCGGTGAAGGACAACTCCGCGGTGTCCTGGCTGTGCAGGCCGATCTTGTCGAGGTTGCGGCCGCGGTCGAACCCGGCCATGCCGCGTTCGAGGATCAGCAACGACATGCCGTGATGGCGATCCTCGCCGGTGCGCACCGCGGTGATCACCAGGTCGGCGTTGATGCCATTCGTGATGAACGTCTTGCTGCCGTTGACGAGGTAGTCGTCGCCGTCGCGCTTCGCGGTCGTGCGGATCCCGGCGAGATCCGACCCGGCACCCGGCTCGGTCATCGCCACGGCGGTGATCAATTCTCCGGAGACGATGCCAGGCAGCCAGCGCTGTTTCTGCTCGTCGGTGCAGAACGACAGGAAGTAGGGCAGGCAGGTGTCGTTGTGAAGCGTGATGCCGAGGCCCGACCCGGTGACCCCGGCGAGCGCGACCTGCTCGTCCAGTGCCTGGTTGAACCGGAAATCGTCGACTCCGCCGCCGCCGTAAACCTCGGGCACCTGCATGCCGAGGAAGCCGCTCTTGCCCGCTTCGATGAACACCTCGCGCGGGGTGATGCCGGCCTTCTCCCAGTCCAGATAGCTAGGCACGATGGCCTTGTCCGCGAACGCGCGGAACGCCTCGCCGAATGCGAGGTGATCGGCATCGAAGTGCTTGCGCTGCATGGCGGTTCTCCTCGGCTGGTGCCGGACACGTCACCGCCTTTGTACCAGCCCGCTGGCAAAGGGAAACCGGAGCGCAGATCGGGGGTGCCCACGCTCCGGTTCCGGGTTCCATATTGACGGAGTACGAGCGGGGCGCAACTCGACACTCGCTAACGTTGCCAACATGGTTTTCCCAGCGCCCATCGGGGTGATCGGCGGATCGGGCTTCTACACGCTGCTCGACGGCGCCGAGGAGCGAAGGGTGGACACGCCCTACGGGCCGCCGAGCGATCCGCTCACGGTAGGCGCGCTCGGCGCGCGGGAGGTCGCGTTCCTGCCCCGTCACGGGACCGACCACCGCTTCGCGCCGCATGTCGTGCCGTATCGCGCGAACCTGTGGGCGTTGCGCTCGCTCGGGGTCCGGCAGGTCGTCGCGCTGTCCGCGGTCGGCTCGCTGACTACGACGCGGCCGACCGGAACGCTGGTCGTGCCGGACCAGCTCGCCGACCGTACGTCCGGCCGCGAGCACACGTTCTTCGGCGCGGGGACGGGCGTGGGCCACGCGTCCTTCGCGGATCCGTACTGCCCGAACGGCCGAGCCGCGGCGGTCGGCGCCGGGCTGGGCGCTGTCGACGGCGGCACGTTGGTCGTGATCAACGGGCCGCGCTTCTCCTCCCGCGCCGAATCGGCGGAGTACCAGGGCCACGGCTGGACGATCATCGGGATGACTGCCATGCCGGAGGCGGGCCTCGCCCGGGAGCTCGGCCTCTGCTACACCACGCTGGCGCTCGTCACCGATCTGGACGCGGGCGTGGCGGCCGGCGAGGGCGTGACGCATGCCGAGGTGCTGGCGGCGTTCGCGGCAAACCTGCCGCGGCTGCGCGACCTGCTCGTCGCGACCGTCGACCGGCTGCCCGACCAGCCCCAGGGCTGCGAGTGTGCGGTTGGGGCGGGAGCGCCGGTCCCGCACTTTCCGGCGGTATAGCCTGCGCTGATGCCGCCGCCGCTTCGTCTCGATCGGGACGGCCCGCTCGCGATCGTCACGTTCGACACCCCGCCGCTGAACCTGTTCGACCACGCGATGGTCGACGCGTTGCGTGCGGCGATCACCGAGGTGGCTACCTCCGACGCGCGGGCGCTGCTGGTGCGCGCCGAGGGCCGGGCAGTCTCCGCCGGCGTCGACGTGAACATCTTCGCGTCGCTGACTCCGGACACGGCCGCGACGCTGTGGCGCGACTGGCTGGAGATGATCCCCGCGCTCGAGGCGCTGAAGATGCCGACCGTGTTCGCCGCGCACTGGCTCTGCCTCACCGCCGCATTCGAGGTCAGCCTGGCCTGTGACCTGCTGCTGGCCGCCGAGTCGGCGCGGTTCGGCCTGGTTGAGATCGTCGTCGGACTGACTCCGTCGATGGGTGGTCCGCAGCGCCTGGCCGAGCGTGCGGGGCCGGCTCGGGCGCGGGAGCTCGTCTACACCGGTGACCTGTTCGACGCCGGGACCCTCGAACGGTGGAACGTCGTCAACCGGGTGCTGCCCGACGACGGATTCGCCGACGCGGCAAGGGACTTCGCGCTGCGGCTGGCCCACGGTCCGACGCGCGCCCACGCGGCCACCAAGGCGATAGTCAGGGAGCAGGTCGAGGTCGGCACCGGCGCGGCCGACGAGGTGACGCCAGAGATCAGCGGCGCGCTGTTCGCAACCGACGACCTGAAGAACGCCGTCGCGTCGTTCCTGCGCGACGGTCCAGGCAAGGCCGCGTATGCCGGACGCTGATCAGGCGCTGGTCGACGCCTGCTCGCGGAGGGTCGCCTGTTCGCGCAGGATTGCGCGCTGCGTTGGCCGGGCCGCCAGGTACCGCTCGACGCCGGCCTTCGTGATGGTGGTGAAGACCGACCGGCGGTCGTCGGTACACATCGTTCGATCGACGAGCCCGTCGCGTTCGAGCCGGCCGATCAGTCGCGACAGCGCGCTCTGGGTCAGGTGGACGTTCTCGGCCAGCTCGTGCATGCGCATGCATCCGTCGGGAGCACCGTGCAGCTGCTGCAGCACCTCGAAGTCACTGACCGAGATGCCGTGCGCGGTCTCGAGCTCGCGATCGAGCCGGCACGTCAGGCGGTGGTAGCGGCCCATCAGGTCGTGCCACGCCGCGGCGAGCTCCTCATCGCTTCGTCGGGACACGGCGCGACTATAGCACATGCAGATGCACAATATGTTTACGCATTTTTTGCTTGTGCATTAGATGCATATGCATAGACTGTGCCTCATGACATCACTCGAGACGGCGGCCGATTCCATCCCCCCGCCCACCTCTTCTGGTCCCGAATCCGCCACGTTCATCCGAGGAACCGCCTGGTCACGGGCCACCTGGGCGCTGTTGATCGTCCTCTGCGGGGCGCTGTTCCTCGACGGGCTCGACATCTCGATGGTCGGCGTCGCGCTGCCGTCCATCGGCGCCGACCTGCACATGGGTGCCGGTTCGCTGCAGTGGATCGTCAGCGGCTACGTGCTCGGGTACGGCGGGCTGCTGCTGCTCGGCGGCCGGGCATCCGACCTGCTGGGGCGACGCCCGGTCTTCCTCGTCGCGGTCGCGGTGTTCGGTCTGGCCTCGGTCGTCAGCACGTTCCTGAGCAATGACACCGCGCTGATCGCGCTGCGGTTCGTCAAGGGCGCCTCGGCTGCGTTCACGGTGCCGGCGGGGCTGTCGATCATCACCACGACCTTCGCCGAAGGCCCCGCGCGCAACCGGGCATTCAGCATCTACACCGTGTGCGGCGCCAGTGGATTCTCGATGGGTCTGGTGTTCGGCGGGCTGCTGACCGAGATCGGCTGGCGGGCAACCTTCCTGCTGCCGGGGCCGGTGGCCATCGCACTCGTCCTGATCGGGATCCGGGTCATCCCGCGGGCCGCCCGGCAGCGGGTCGAGCTGGCCCACTTCGACCTGGCCGGCGCGTTCACGAGCACCACTGGACTGCTCTTGCTGGTGTACGCGGTCGTCGAGGCACCGAGCCGTGGCTGGGGCAGCCCCGTCACGATCGGGCTGCTGCTGCTGAGCGTCGCGCTGATGGCCGCTTTCGTCCAGATCGAACGGCGCCACCCCCGTCCGCTGCTGCGACTGGGCATCCTGCGCTCCAGCGCGCTCGTGCACGCGAACCTGTCCGGCGCCGTGATGTTCGGCGGCTACGTCGCATTCCAGTTCGTCGTGACGCTGTATGTGCAGGATTCACTGGGCTGGTCACCGATCGCGATGTCGCTGGGCTTCCTGCCCGCCGGCCTGATCGTGGTCGCGAGTGCCACCCGGATGGGCGCGGTGCTCGAGCGCTACAACACGACGGTGCTGATCCTCGGTGGCCTGACCGCGCTGCTCGTCGGCTACCTGCTGTTCCTGCGGGTGAGCCCGTCGATGTCGTACTGGAACTTCCTGCTGCCGACGATGGTGCTGCTCGGGATCGGCTTCGCGCTGTGCTTCCCGTCGGTCAACGCGCAGGCAACCGCCGGCATCGAGGATCACGAGCAGGGGCTGGCATCGGGACTGGTGAACACGAGCATCCAGATCGGTGGCGCGGTCGTGTTGGCGGCGATCACGGCCATCATCGGCGGCGGCTCGGCGTCGACGGCGCGTCCCGGCGAGCTGCTGCCGGGCATGACCACGGCGATCGCCGTCGTGAGCGGCGTGTCCGTGCTCGGACTCGTGCTGACGGTGGTGCGGCTCGCGCCGTGGCGGTCGCTGGGCCGCGCCGGCCAGGCGAGCGTCGAGCCGGCCGCGGTCGCGGTTCCCGAGCTGTGCGAGGCGTGCTGACTCCGCGCTGAGGCGGCGTCAGCGGGCGGTGGAGCGCCAGGCCCCCGGGCCTGGTAGCCAGGGGCGGCGGTGCGTCGCCGCTGGGTCGCTCCACTGCCCGCGCCACGCGGGGGGCGGTGGAGGCGGGCCGCCGGATGCCGCGGCGGTCACGACCGCGGTGACGACGGCCAGCTCTTCAGGCGTGGGCGTGCCGCGGACGATCCGTAGCGAGGCACGCTCGGGGCCGGATGGCGACCCATGGGGCGGGGTCCCCGGCGAATCGCGCAGCGATCCGTTGGGGTGCCTCATAGCGGGATGTTTCCGTGCTTCTTCGGCGGCAACGACTGCCGCTTGTTGCGCAGCATCCGCAGTGACTTGACGATGTAGGCCCTTGTGAGCGAGGGCGGGATGACCGCGTCGACGTAGCCGCGTTCCGCGGCGATGTACGGGTTGACCAGGGTGTCCTCGTACTCCGTCACGAGCTTGGCCCGCCTGGCCTCGGCGTCATCGGCCTTCGCGATCTCCCTGCGGTGCAGGATGTTCGCCGCACCCTGAGCTCCCATGACCGCGATCTGTGCCGTCGGCCACGCCACGTTGATGTCGGCGCCGAGGTGCTTGGAGCCCATGACGTCGTACGCGCCGCCGAAGGCCTTGCGGGTGATCACGGTGATCTTCGGGACCGTCGCCTCAGCGTAGGCGTAGATCAGCTTCGCGCCGCGCCGGATGATGCCGGCGTGCTCCTGGCCGACGCCGGGCAGGAAGCCGGGCACGTCGACGAGAGTCAGGATCGGCACGTTGAACGCGTCGCAGGTCCGCACGAACCGCGCTGCCTTCTCCGACGCGTCGATGTCGAGACAGCCGGCGAAGTGCATCGGCTGGTTGGCCACGATGCCGACGGGGTGACCCTCGATGCGGCCGAAGCCGACGACGATGTTCGGCGCGAACAAGGCGTGTACCTCGAGGAATTCGCCGTCGTCGAGCAAGTGTTCGACGATCTCATGCATGTCGTAGGGCTGGTTGGCGGAGTCCGGGATGAAGCTGTCCAGGAACGCGTCGTCGTCCTCGACCTCCGTCGACGCCTCCGTGTCGTACACCGGCAGCGGGTCGAGGTTGTTGCTCGGCAGGTAGGACAGCAGAGCCTTGGCGTAGTTGATCGCGTCGTCCTCGTCGCTGGCGAGATAGTGCGCATTGCCGCTCTTCGTGTTGTGGGTGCGCGCGCCGCCCAGCTCCTCGAGGGTGACCTCCTCGCCGGTCACCGTCTTCACCACGTCCGGCCCGGTGATGAACATCTGCGACGTCTGATCCACCATCACGACGAAGTCCGTGAGCGCGGGGGAGTAGACGTGCCCACCGGCGGCTGCACCCATGATCAGCGAGATC
>JAODNL010000112.1 GCA_025465405.1 Pseudonocardiales bacterium
GTCCGGATCGAGGCAACTCCCCGATGGGCGAATCGTGACGGAGTGGAGCCACTCCGCCTACTGCCCAGCCACGAAGTGAGCGCGGGACCGGTCAGTAGTCCCTCCGACCGTCTGCCTCAGCGGTTGAAGGGTGCGGCCGCTGCCGTCCCGGCTTACGACGGAGATGCGGATGGCGAACTCGATGCCGACGAGGACGGCGCGGGCGACGTGGTGGCCGGCGCGGACGAACTCGTCGGGGAGGGGCTCGGCGAGGGTGTCGGCGAGCCGGAGGGGCTCGGCGAGGACGAGGGAGTCGTGGTCGTGGTCGGGGTCGGGGTCGTCGGCGTCGCAGAGCCGGACGGGCTCGATGACGGGGACGGTGCGGCCGACGACGAGCTGCCCGAGCTGGCGGCCCTGGGCGCCGGCGCGACCAGGACAGGGGTATGCACCTGGGTAGCGGTGGGGGCGGCTGCGAGCAGCGCCAGGACACCGGCGGTGGCGGCGGCCCCCACCGCAACGCCGGTGGCGGCGATGGCGCTGCGGACCACGGCCGGCTGGCGGAGGAACTCGGTGCGCCGGCGCTGCCGCAGGTCCGGCGGAAGTGCGGCGCGCTGCGCTGCGAAGCTGTTGAACGGCGCGGCGGCGAAGCCGAGCGTCGGAAAGAGCAGCAGAGCGGCGAGCAGCGGCCCGCTGAGCGTAGCGGCGTGGCTCAACGCGGCCGCGATCCCGACCGCCCCGCACGCGGCCAGGAAGCTCTCCGCCCGGTTGGCTTTGATCACTTGCCACCATGAGGCTTGATCGAAGGTCTTCGGCGTGCGCATGAACACGGCTTCCTTCGCGAACAGCCCTTGCACCGAAGCACGCGCGACGACGAGTGACGTCGCTTGCCAGATGAAGAACGCGCCGAACGCATCGCGCCAGGACGCGCCGGTGCCGCGGCGCAGCAGCGCGACGGCACGTAGCAGGCCGAGCAGGACGAGCACCGGCACCGCGGCGACGAGGAAGGGGGTGATCTTGCGGAACAGCTGCCCGCCGCCGTCGGCGAGGTTCGCGGCACCGGCCAGGAGGAACAGGTAGAAGATCACGCCCAGCAGATCGCCGTACCACTGCAGGCCACCAGCCAGATATCCCCACCGCTGCCCGAAGGACAACCGATTGCGCTCAGTGATCCGGCCCGGCAACAGCGAGCGCCAGTACATCCGCAGGATCTGGATGCCGCCGAAGCACCAGCGGTATCGCTGGCTCTTCAGCGCTTCGAAGGTCAGCGGCATGATGCCCTGGCCGAAGGAACTGTCGACGTGCAACCCGGTCCAGCCGGCCCGCAGCACGCGCAGCGAGAGCTCGGCATCCTCGGTGATGCACCACTCGTCCCAGCCGCCCAGCTCCTCGAGCGTCTTGCGCCGGATCAGGCCCATGGTGCCGGCGAAGATCGCGGCATCCCGCTCGTTGCGCGACGGTTGGGAGACGGCGAAGAAGTACCGGTAGGAGTAGTAGAGCCGCCGGTAGTACGGCGACTGCCGCCAGCCGCGGTAGTCCTGTGGCGCCTGGACGAACCCGAGGCGAGGGTCGATGAACAGGCGGGCGCATTCAGTCAGGAAGTCCGGCTGGATCTGGTAGTCGGAGTCGACGACGGCGATGAGCTCGGCGCGTGGGTCGGTGAGGTTCTTCAGCGCGTAGTTCAGTGCGCCGGACTTGTAACCGGGCCAGTTCTCGAGGTGGGCGAACTTGATTCCGTGTTGCGCACACCACTCGTCGACGGGCCGCCAGAGTTCAGGGTCGTCGGTGTTGTCGTCGATGGCGACGATCTCGAAGTGCGGGTAGTTCATTCGCGACAGCGCGGTGAGGGTCTGGATCACCATCTCCGGCGGCTCATTGTGCGCGGGCACGTGCAGGCTGACGAACGGCCGGTGGTGCACGGACTGAGCCGCTCCACGGGTGTCGGTGACCCGGCGGCGCCAGTACTGGGTGCCGAGTGCGTCACACAGCTCCCACAGATACGCGCCGGCGAGCACGCCGGCCACAACCTCCAGCAGCCATAGGACGACGCCGCCGATCGTGTTGCCCACGCCGAGGTTGCTGACGAATGTCCAGTGAATGATGAAGATCAAATAGGCGACGTAGAGGTAGGTACAGGTCACCCAGCACACGTGCGCACGCCCGTTCCAGCGGCGCGTGACCGGCAACAAAACGACGCTGGACGCTATGACGACTATGGCCGCGATCAGCGCGTCGTAGGGCCTGGTGCCCACAAAGACCGACAGCCCGTAACCGATGGCGGCGAGCGCGACCGTCACAACGAGTGCCGAGACCAGCCGGCGCGAGTACGCCAAGATGCCGGCGGCCGGCCACCACGTGTGCAGCGGCACGAACATCGCCGCCGAGCTGAGCGGCGCGACGAACAATCCGGCGAGCAGCAACGCGGCCAGCATGGTACGGACCCTCTCGAGCGTGAGCGACCTCGATCGCCCGCCGTAGGAGGCGCCGTCGAGCGTTTCGACTTCTCTCTCGAGAGAAGCGACTGAACCTGTCCGGCGGCTAAGAAAGCCAAATTCACAGCCTGCGTCTGCATCACGGTCTTCGCCGCGTCCCCGGAAACACACCGGTCTGCAGACGTTGAGACCCTGATCCCAGTCATCCGTAGGTTGCGGCCCGGGCGAGCGGTACCTGCGCTCGGCTATCCCCCGCGACAGCGCCGTTGCATGCGGAGCCGGCGATCAGGTCACTCCGAGAAGTCGGGGTGCCTGGCGTGCGACAACGCAAATCCGGCGGCGAGGAAACGCGGGAGATGGGGACGAGCGAGCGCCGAACGACTTCGCGCGTGGCGCATTTCGGTGCACGACCCGAGGACGTCCTCGGCTGAACGTTTGACTGTCGGTGCCGCGATGATCGTCGGCATTCAGCTGTCCTCGGTGAACAGGGTGGCGTATCTGGTCAGGTACAGCGGCCATCCCTCATCGCCGGCGACGCCGTCGCTGACGGCCTGCCAGCCCGGACCGTGCCGGTCGATGTGGCGGTGCTCCAGCTCGAGTCGGGTGCGCTGCGGTGTCTCGGCGATGAACCGGACTTCGACCTCGCTGGTCCTGTCCGGATCGGGCTCGAGCTGCCATTGCGGACTGATGTCCCAGCTGAACACGACACGATGTGGCGGCTCGTAGGAGAGGATGCGGGCCCAGCGGCACACGCTGCCGTCAACGGCTCGGTCGTAGATGTGGCCGCCGACTCGCGGCTCGAATACGGTCTCGGCGATCTCGGCGCGGAGCAGGTTGTGCTCGGGCGGCTTGAAGTCGCCGAACCGCTCGGTGAATACCGCGAAGGCCCGCTCTATCGGCGCGTTGACGACGACCTGGTTGCGGACCGCAGCGGACTCAGCCTGGGTCATGAGTCCTCCTCTGTTCGTTCTTCGACGACGTCCTGGTAACTGCTCAGCGCCCGATTCCAGAAGGTGTCGAGCTGGTCGCGCAGCGCTGCCACCCCCGCTGGGTTGAGCTGGTAGATCCGGCGGGTGCCGACCGCGCGGTCGGTAACCAGTCCCGCGTCCTTGAGCACCTTCAGGTGCTGGGAGACGGCAGGTCGGCTGATCGGCAGCTCATTGGCCAGCTCGCCGACGGCGCGCGGCCGCTCGGCCAGGCAGGCGACGATGGCGCGCCTGCTGCGATCGGTCAACGCGCCCCATAACTCATCTCGGTAAGTGAATATGAACGGTAAGTCTGGACGCACAGATAGGTTCAAGTCAACTGGACTTGGTTGCCAATGCACGGGCCCGGCCTGGATGGATGATTGGTCGGTGGCCCCGGCCACCGAAGCGGCCGGGACCACTGTGAGGTGGACATCGACGGGCCTGCAGTGCTGAGCGCCGCCGGGGCGCGGGCGTCGCGCGTATCGGGTCGCGCGGAACGTCGGGTTTGCGAACCTCCCGGCGGGACGGTCGCCACCTGGGCCGTATCGGTCACGCGCAGGGCATCAGGTACCTGTCCTGCTCGTGGCGGTGGCCGCGGCGAGTACGGGGGTGCGCGTCCCCTTGTCCATCCGCCGAAGCCGGGGCGTCAGGGATGGTCGTGCTGCCGCGTCTGGCCGGCGGGTGGAGACCACGGGGTCCACGTCCCGGTCAGGCGTCGATCGCCTGCTTGTCGTGACCCTTGCTGGTGACCGAGATCTTGCGGGGTTTGGCCCGCTCCGCCACCGGGATCTTGAGGGTGAGCACGCCGGCGTCGTAGCTGGCGGCGATGTTCTCGGCGTCCAAGTTGTCGCCGAGTAGCAGTTGCCGACTGAACACGCCGCGGGGCCGCTCGGCGGCCAATAGCTCAGTCTGACTATCGCGAGCTGGCCGCTCGGCCTTCACGGTAACGGTGTTGCGTTCCACATCGAGGTCGATCGAGTCGGGGTCGACGCCCGGCAGGTCGAACTCGACGACGAAGATGTCGCCGTCGCGCCAAGCGTCCATCGGCATCATGGACGGGCGGGCCGGGGTGCCGTCGGTCCCGAAGACCTGCTGGGTGAGTCGGTCCAGTTCACGGAACGGATCGGTGCGCATCAGCATCGTTTCCACCTCCATTGTCGGGCTCCTGATGCGGTTGTGCGCCACCAGACGACGATTGTCGATCTGTCGTGGCCGCTATAGATTTGTTTTAGCACTCGTGGGATAGTCGTGCAAGACCTGTTGCTACAGGCAGAAGGATGTGTCCCGATGAGCCTGCCGAGCCCCGACGCCGAGCGCGGCGTGTACGGCATCTCGGTGGCCGCGGAACTCGTCGGCATGGGCGTGCAGACACTGCGGCTGTATGAAGCCCGCGGACTGCTGGAACCCGACCGCACCGAGGGCGGAACCCGACGCTATAGCGCCAACGACCTCGACCGGCTACGGCGCATCGGCGACCTGCTCGACGCCGGGCTCAACCTCGCCGGCATCGCCATGGTCTTAGACCTCGAGACCCAGCTGGAGACGCAGAACGCCTACCTGCGCGCGCAGAAGGAGGAGCCACCATGGCTCAGCACCGCCGCGGCCCCGCCGGCGCGGAGAGCCCGCACGCGAACCCCCAAAAACAGCTCGCGGCCGACCGGGCAACCCTGAACGACGATCAGGCGCAGCGGCCATCCCGACGCCGCCGGCCGCTCAGTGAGATTGTGGCGGTACGACCTGTTCCACGGCGGAAACCATGAGCCCTTGAACACCATTGGCGAGGGCAGTCCTGGCGGCGTCCGTTGTCGAGATTATGTGCGCGACCACCGGTTTTCCTGTGTCATGCATCGTCGTGAAATTCGCTGACGGCGCCATGTAGTTGAGTCCGACCATGTCGAACCGCGATTGCGTCGACTCGAAGATCGACATGTCCTTCGCGAAGTAGTAACCCCAGGTCAGGTACCCACGTGCCCGCGCCAGCTTCGGAGCGTTCACTGACCGGCAGAAGCTCTTCACGACATATCGACTCGGACCGGCGAAGGAGTCGAGCAGGTCGAGCAGCTCAGCGACGTTGGTGTCGGACTTGTCGTCGATGAACAGGATCCGGCTTCGGCCGTACACGTCGAGGACATCGTTGACCAGGCGCGCCATCGGCTGCCCGCCGTGGAGACCGCGCAGGCCGGCGAGCGTCGCCCACGGCGTGTCGCGGATCGTGTAATTCTGACCGAAGACTCGGCTCGTGGTGGCGTCCTCGGAGACCACCCACACCCCATCCGAGGTACGCCAGACCGGAACTTCCAAGGCAAGGTTGGAATTCCAGGCCGCGGCGCGCGCATAGGCATAGGCGGTGCCCTCTGGCCAGTCGGCGTCGCCGCCGCGGTGGGCGATGTACATCGGTGTATGCGCCATCCACTTTTGCAGCGGCGTAAGCGCATGCGTGCGGGGCCCGGAACTGCTGCACGCAGCCGCTACCCAGACGAACAGTGGCAGGAACGCCAGTACCGCGATGCGCCGATACCTCCGCACCGCTAGCCAGCGCGCCGCACGTAGGCCTGGTCGAGGAACTCGGGATCCATAGGGTGTCCTCGCGTCGGTCCGGCAATGAGCATTGAGTGCTGAGCACTGACCACAGACACGATGCCGCAGAGGTGCTGAGAATCGTCCGGCGCCGTCGCCCGGCGCCGCGGTCGCCCGCTGGTGCCCCACCGGGCCGCGCCGCGGTACGTCGTTCGCGCGCCCTGATGTACGGGCGTTTCACGCTGACCTGACTCGCCGGTATCTACGATCTGTGCGCCGGTAGTTCCTATCGGGGCGACGCCGCGCCGCACCCGTGTGATCCCCCCCGATCCGTCCGGTGCGGAGCGGCGCTTGTCATGTACCGACGAGTCACGTCCTAGTGGCGCGTGACCGTGCGAACGTCCATCACGAGAATCACCCGATCGGGGCTGTCCGGCGGCGGCTGCTGGTCGGCATTGCCGTAACGCTTGCCCAGCCGGACGTAGAACGCACCAGTCGGATCCGAGACCACCTCAGCGAGCGCTCCGCGGAGTTCGACATAGCGCATGGCGTCATCCGGGTCCGTGACAAGCAAGCTCATCGCCGGGTTGCGTTGCAGATTGCGGTATTTGACCCGAGTCGAGGTGTGAGTGAACTGGACCTGCTCACCGTCCCACTCGAACCACATCGGATTGACCTGCACGGTGTCATCGAGCCGTACCGTGCCGAGGCTGCCGAACAGCGGCCGCTCCAAAAGGTCTACGAGGTCAGACGGAATCGTGGTCGACATGTCAGCGCCAACAAGGCCAGCCCGTCGACGATTCCGAGCCGTCGGTCAACGCCGACCGTCGTTCCACAACCCCGCCGGCTGTTCGTTTCGGCCCGATCCAGACGCGAGAACAGAGAAACGGCGCGCACCTGCTCGACCAGCGTGATGACATTCAGGGTATGGCCGCCAAGATCGTCACCGCCGTAGGCCGAGTAGCTCCGCCCGAGTTCGTGGCATCCCGCTCGATCCGTCCGCGCCCGGCTTGACCGCCAGCACTTGGTTGACGCCGATCCGATTCGATTCGAAGGCCAGCGCGGCGCCGGCCATGTACAGCCGCCACACCCGGGCCCGGCCAGCACTCGTCAGCCGCGCCGCCTGATCCCAGTCAGCTTCCAGGTTCGCCACCCACGCCCGAAGCGTGAGCGCGTAGTGCTCGCGCAGCGACTCGACGTCGCGTACTTCGAAGCCGACGCCCTCGAACGCGTCGATCATCATGCTCATCGGTTCGAGCTCGCCGTCGGGGAAGACGTACCGTCCCATGAACGACGTCCGCGAGAACTCCGTGCGCGGCCCGGGCCGCCGCGAGATCGCGTGGTTGAGCAGCCGCCCTTCCGGCCGCAGCAGCGCAAACAGGTCCGCCGCGTAGGTCGGCAGCATCAGCGCGCCGACATGCTCGGCCATGCCGATGCTGGCGACGGCGTCGAACGGGCCGTCACTCACGTCGCGGTAATCCTGGACGCGGATCTCGACCAGGTCCGAGAGGCCGGCCTCGGCGATCCGCTTCGTTGCGTACGCGGCCTGCTCGTGGGAGAGCGTGACGCCGACAACTTGAACATCGTGGGTTCGGGCCGCGTGCAACGCGAACGTGCCCCAGCCACAGCCGACGTCGAGGACGCGCATTCCGGGGCGTAGGCCAAGTTTGCGTTCGATGAGGTCGCACTTGGCGAATTGGGCGTCGGTCAGATCGACGGACTCGTCGGCCCAGTAAGCGCAGGAGTATGTCATCGACTCGCCGAGCACGACCCGATAGAAGTCGTTGCCGACGTCGTAGTGATGTGCGATCGCGGACGCGTCGCGATGCTTGCTGTGACGTCTGCCGACGAGCCGGGCTTCCTCGGGCGGCGGCGCGGGCGGCAGGCCCACGATCCCAAGCCTGACCGCCGTCGAGATCAGCGCCTTCTTGGTGGTCGCATCGATCGACACGCCCGCACCACGGGCCGGCGCGGCGTGTTCCAGCGCCTCCAGACCGACGAACAGGTCACCCTCGACGTCGATGTCGCCGGACACGTAGGCCCGTGCGAAACCGAGTTCGTTGGGCGACCACAGGATCCGCCGCAACGCGCGGCGGTTCCTGATGACCAGGCGAAGCGGCGCATCGGCCGGGCCGATCCGGCTGCCGTCCCAGCCGCGCACCGCGATTGGAACCTCGCTACCGAGCGCCGCCTGCACCAGCGGGCCGAGTGCCTCGGCGACCGTCATCAGCACCCCATTTTCACGTGATCGCCGGTGCCGACGCGGCGGAGCTATGGATCGGGCCGGATGTGTCGATGATAGGCAATGAGGTCAGCACGCGGTCGACGAGGCCCGCGTCACGACCTGGCGCGCCCCTACCCAGGACGGGAGGGATGTCCTGGGCGGGGGCGCGCAAACGATGGTAGAGCAATAACCGCATTCTGGACATCACCGGGTCGCTCATCGCGGTGATGCGGTAAACGAGACAGCGATCAGCCGATGTAGGCGATCGCCGTACCGACCTCGACCTCCGCGCCGCCGGCAAGCCCGAAGCCGGCCGTCGACAGCTTGATGTCAAGCAGTCGGGCCATGCAGTACGTCCCGACCTCGAGCTGCTGGTTGATCGTCACCTTGCCCAGGCCGGCCACGTTGATCACGGTGTTGGGCGAGACGTTCAACGGGATCGCCTTGCCGGCGATCACCAGGTGCACGAGGCTCGTGCTCTCACTGAGCGCGACCGGCTTGCCGGGAAGCTTGCTCGCGTGCGCGACCCCCTTGAGCAGGTCGGCCCTGATCAGCCCGCCGAACAGGTTCACGCCAGTGATCTCGACGGTCATCGTGGCGTTGGAACCCGTGGGCAATGCGGTGCCGTTCGCAATCGTCTTCGCCGCACCCGCGGCGGCTACGCCCGGGATGTTCACCCCGCCGGTCGCGTTGACGCGATCGATTCCACTCGTCCCGCCGCCGGCCATCACGTTGTAGGCCGTCGGGCCGGAGTTGACGCGAACCTGGTCGGTGGCCGCCGCACTCACCTTGGTCCCGTAGCCCATACCGCCGACCGGTGACGCGTCGAGCGGAGCGGACACGCCGACCTCAGCGTGCACGGGGTTGAGGGTGATCTCGGTACCCGCGGAGTTCGGGCCGCGGCTCTGCAGCAGGCTGACGTACATGCCGGCCGCGTCGGTGCGGATCGTCGCGTCGCCCGGCACCGAGTAGGCCGCGTTGAAGACGATGCTCGCCACACCCGGGATCGTCGCGCCGAAGTTCTTGGGGATCGTCAGTGGCAGCTGGACACCGGAGACCTTGAGACCGACGAACGTGGTCGAGATCGTGCTGGTGACCGCGCCGTTCACGAGGCGCGCCACCGAGGTCGTGTCGACCGCACTTGCGCTGATCAGGCCGCCCAGCAGTGACAGGCCGGTTGTCTTCGCCCGCGAGACGATCTCGATGCCACCCGCCACGCTGACGGTGGATTCCGACGTGGTCACCGCGGCACCGGCGATCAGGTTCGAGACCGAGACGTTGCCGACGCTGTTGGAGTTGGTCGCACCGGCGGCCGACGAGTTGATCGACGACGGGGCGGTCATGTCCGACGTGACGGTGCCGTCGAGGGCGGTGACCACGGTTCCACCGGCCCAGCCGACTAACTCGGGCCGCCCGTTCGACGCCCCCGCGACGTTCGGCAGCACCGTCGCTGCGACAGCGCCGGCAACTGCCAGGCACACCAACGTGGGACGCATCTTCATGACTGCCCTCCGATAGCCGAGACACAACATCAACATCAACGACTCGGGCCGCGAAGGGTGACGAATTGGATCTTTCTCTCAGCCGCAGTGCTGGTTGTAGTAGGTAACCGATACCGGGTTCACGCCGGCCTGACGCCAGATCACCGGATCTCCGGTTCCTGCTGGTTCGGACAGGTGAAGGGCCAGGATCTGGGACGTCCCGCGCGGTAGCTCGAGGTCGGCCCGGAAGATCGGATGGCCGAGGTCGGACTGCAGCGCGATCGTCGTGGGTTTGCCGTTCAGCGTGGCGCTAAGCAGTTGTGCACCGCTGGTCGCGTAATAGTCGAGCAATGTTCGGTTGTCACCCGGACGGACCGGATAGGCATGGGTGTCCAGCCGGGTGTTGACATAGGGCGGAAGGCCGGCGGCCGGCGCGTTGTTCGTCAACGTGATCGTGACCAGCACGTCGCGCATCGATCCGCAGCCGCTGCGGTGGTAGGCGACCGACCGGTCGAGGTAGTAGTCGAGCTTGCCCGCGGCGATGTTGTTCAGCACGGCAGCGCCGAAGGGCTGCGGAGCCTGCGGGATCGCCGCTCCGTAGGACGTCGCCGACAGCACCGATTCGACGGCCGGGTCCGCACTCCACACGAGCAACCGCCCCTGCGCTGCCGCCGAGCTCATCGCGCGCGCCAGGCCACTGGCGCTGCCCCGGCCGCTGGTCAGCTCGGTTGCCGAGCTCTTGAGGATGGACACCAGGAACGCCTTGCGCTGGTCGTTGTTGGAGAACATCGCGTACTCGTCCTTCTCGGTGAGCGACACGATGTTGTCGGCCGAAACCTGCACCCGGTTGGGGAGGGTCACCGGACCGGTGACGGCGAGCAGCATCGACAGTGTCGCGGGATCGAGCGCGACGGCTCCGTCGACCTTCTCACCGCTGACCTGCTGCCACATCTTGGACCAGATCTGCGCCGCATACGGGAAATTCGGGCTGAGGTTGGAGTTCACGAACAGGCTCGTGGGATCGGACGTGCCGTACGCCGAGTTGTAGCCCTTGCCGAAATCGAGCTTTGTGGGTACCTGCTGGTGGGACTTCGCCGGGAGGAGCGCCGAGTCGCTCTCGAAATGGGTGAAGGTGATCCGGCCGTGGTCGGCCACGACGATGGCGAACGCGCCCGGAAGGCCCCCCGTGCCACGCATCTCGGCCTCGTTCTGGAGGCCGACGAAATAGCGCTTCGGGCTGGTAGCGCCGAGCATCGACGGCAGGACTTGGGCGAGGTTCGCGGCGGCGTCGACGTATCCCTTGATCGAGCTCAACTGGGCGTCCAGTCGCGCCGCCGGCGCGTCGACGAGGTGCAGCCAGGTATGGCTCGGCAACCGGTCCACCGAGCGAACTGCCCCATCTACGGCCGCGGCCGCCGACTGCAGTTGCGGCGCGGCGGCCGCCACCGCACGGATGTCGATCTGATTGCCGGACGTCCGCACGATCGTCGGATCGAGCGACGGCGCGAGCTTGACCAGGAGTGGCAGGGTCTCGGAGCCGATCCGGTCGCCCGCCGCCGCGGTGCCGCGGATGACGTGGAGAGGGTCGCCGAGGAACGGCAGATTCGCCCCGAGCCACCACGCCGGGCCGGTCGTGAGGTGGTGCGCCTGCCGGGCCAGATCGGGAATGTCCTGAGCTAGGCGCTGCGCATCAGCGATGCGACCCTGGCCGACGAGGATGCGCACCTCGACCAACCTTGACTCGAGCCGGCCCGCCTGACGGTGTGCGAGCACACCGGTGACGATGATCCAGGCCGCACCCAAGATCACTAGGCCGGCGGCGCCGATCAGTGCACGGCGCCGGACAACGCCGCTCGAGAGCAGGTATCGAAGCCGGGTTTCCAGACGTGCGCGACGATGAGGACTAACCATTGGAGCGAGCCGACCCGGCGGATGCGTGCGCGGCCTGGCCCGGGGTCACACCGCTCAGACCCGCACCGCGTTCTTGCGCCGACGCCCTGCCGTGGTCAGGAACACGCCACCAGCCAGAAGCACGGCCGCGCCCGCGATCATGCCGCCGATCTGGACGCCGGTGAAGGCCAGACCGCCACCCGACGGGGTTGTTGTGGACGGGACCCGCACCGTCAGCACCAGCGAGGCCGTGTCGTCCGCCGCACCGCTGGCTCCCGCTCCGACGAGCGTCTGCGCGCCGGAGAGAGCCGGCACGATCACCGGCGGGTCGAACGAGCCGGACGCGTCCGTGTGCGCCGTGCCGACGAAGATCCCGCCGATCGTTAGGCGCACGTCCTCGTTGGCGTGGTAGTGCAGGCCGGAGACCTCGATCTTCTGCTTCTGGAACGGGGTAGTCGTGCTGGCCATGATCTGCGCCTGCGTGGTGGGCGGATATGGCGCCGCCGACCCGGCCTGGGCGTGCAGGAGGGCGGTCATGAACAGACCGAGCACAGCAAACGCGGCCAGCGTCCGGCGCATCGTCATCACCATCGCAATTCAATTCCGCGGAGGGCCCCCCGCTGGCGGAAAGTACAACTGGATCAACGAGCCTCGCGCGGGAACGATACGCACAGCCGGGTCGGGTCAAACGCCGTCCTCACGCCTGGTCAGACAAGGCTCTTCTTGACCTCGTCGAAGATCCACCGATAGGTCCGCTCCAGTCCGTCGGTGAGGGTGGTCGACGGCGCCCACCCGTACCGGCGCACGATCTCGGCGTTGTCGCTGCTGCGCCCCCGCACGCCCTGCGGCGCGGTCAGGTCATAGCGACGCTCCAGGCTGATGCCGGCGATCCCCTCGACAATGCCGACCATCTCGTTGATCGTGACCAGTTCGTCGCTGCCGAGGTTGACCGGGTTGGGGTCGTCGCCGTTCGTGATCAGCTGCGTGCCACGCACGCAATCGTCGATGTAGGTGAAGCTGCGAGTCTGCTTGCCGTCGCCCCAGATATCGATCGTGTGCTCGCCGGTGATCGCCGCCCGCGCGATCTTGCGGCAGATCGCGGCCGGCGCCTTCTCGCGGCCGCCGTCCCACGTGCCGAACTCGCCGTACACATTGTGGTAGCGCGCGACGCGGGTCTGCAGCCCGTAATCCTCGAGGAAATGGCGGCACATCCGCTCACTGAACAGCTTCTCCCAGCCGTAGCCGTCCTCGGGCATCGCCGGGTACGCGTCCGCCTCGCGCAGCGGGACGACGTCCGGGCTGGTCTGGTGTTCGGCGGCGTACACGCACGCCGACGAGGAGTAGAAATAGCGCTCAACGCCGGCTTCTTCGGCCGCCTGCAAGACGTGCGTGCTGGTGAGCACCGAGAGCATGCACGCGGCCTTGTTGTTCTCGATGAACCCCATGCCACCCATGTCCGCGGCGAGGTTGTACACAACGGCGGCGCCGTCGACCGACGCACGCGCGTCCTCGAGCAGTGACACGTCGCGCTGTGCGCTCTCGGCGCCAGGATGGAGCTGGCACCACTCGGACAGCGGCTTCACGTCCACACCGCGCACTGATTTGCCCTGCGAGAGAAGCGAAGCGACAAGGTGGCCGCCGATGAAGCCACCGGCACCCGTCACGACCGCGTCGACACCAGTCACTGCCCGACCTCCCGCGAAGATGATCATGTTGGCGTCGGCACGCCACCGACAGATTAGGGCTGTTCCTTGACCTTGCCCACTCGACGCGAAGCGCGCCGCCCGTCTCGCCGGGAATGGGTGGCACCGTCGGCATCCGAGCGGTAATAGGTGTAGCCGTACTCGTTGTTCTTCTTCACCGGCACCCGGTTGAGCACGACGCCGAGCAGCTTGGCATCGACCCGCTCGAGCGTGTGCACCGCGCGCTTGACGTGCGTGTCGGTGGTCATGCCGTGTCGCGCGACGAGCAGCGTGCCGTCGGCGAGCGCCGCGACCTCGGAGCCGTCGGCCACGGGCAGTAACGGCGCGGTGTCGCAGACGACGTAGTCGACCTTGTCGAGCAACGAGCGGATCACGTCGCGCACGTACGACGACGCGAGCACCTCGCTGGGGTTCGGCGGGGTGGGGCCCGACGTGAGCACATAGAAGCTCGACCCGGCGTTCTGCATCGCCTCGGACAGCTCGATCTGGTGAATGAGCACGCTGGTCAGGCCTACCGGGCTGAGCAGGCCCAGCACCTTCGCGATCGTCGGGCGCCGCAGGTCGGCGTCGACGAGGCAGACGCTGAAGCCCGCCTCGGCAAGGGTGGACGCGAGGTTGATCGCCACCGTCGTCTTGCCCTCGGACGGGATCGAGCTCGTCACCGCGATGACCCGCGGGTGCTGGTCGACGTTGGCGAACTGCAGGTTCGCTCGCAACTGGCGGTAGTTCTCCGCGCGCATGTTGCGCGTGCCGGCCCGCGTCGCGATCGGATGGCGGGACGTCTTCGAGTCCTCGACGATCACGCCCATCGTCGGCGACTCGGCCACCTTCGCCAGATCGTCGGCGTTCTTGATCCGGGTGTCGAGGACATCGCGCGCGACGGCCAGCGCGGCACCCACCAGCAGGCCGAGGAAGATGCCGAGCGCGATGTTCAGCGTCGGGTTCGGGGAAATCGGCTTGCTCGACGCGGTGGCGGGATCGGTGATGAACAGCCGCACCGAAGGATCCTTGGCGCCACTGGACGTCGCGTAGCCCTCGACGACGTTGATGAACGCGCGACCGGCGGAGTTGGCGATTGCGGCGGCCTCGGCCGGTGACGCGTCGGTGGCGTGGATGTCCACGAGCGACTGCGACAGCGGGGCCGTGGCGCTGAGTTTGGATTTCAGCTGCTGGTCGGACAGCGGCAGGTCGAGATCTTTCTGCACTGCGTGCAGGATGTCCGGGGAGCCGACGATCTGCGCGTAGGTCTGCACCTGGGCCTGAGCGAACGCCGCCGCCTGATATTGCGCGAGCGGGTCCGAGCTGCCGTTGGAGGACACGAAGACCTGGACGCTCGCCTGGTAGACCTTCGCCGTCGCCGCCGTGACGCCGACCGCGACGGCAGTCGACGCGATGACGAACAGTGCGACCAGCTTCCAGCGCTCACGAAGGATGCGCAGGTAAGCGCGAAGAGTCACTGAGGCGCCTTTCGTGTCCGGCAGGTGGCGTCGATGACAAGCGTCTCATCCGCCCAAAAACTTGCGCAGATGCTAACTGGCACTAACGAGAGAATCGGCCGACGGGTACGAGCCGCAGACCATTCCCTCAGCTGATCGACGCGGACGCACGGTCCTCCAGACCGTCCAGCATCGCCGCGAGCTGGACGAGATCGACGGTGATGTCGCTGACCAGGAGCTGCGCGCGGCTGCGGGCCGCGCCGGCCCCCCGTCCTGAGAGGTATCGGTACTCGAGACCCTCGACACCGGTGGCCAGCTTCCAGTAGTCCGGCAACACGCAACCCGCCGGGAAGAGCTCGATGACAGTTGCGCCAGGGCTTGCAAAGATCAGGTTGGCGAGCGCGGCCCCGTGCGGCGCGACGATGAGCGAGGCCTCCGCGAAGCTGCGGATCTGATCGGCAACCGACAGCTGGCCGGCGTCGATCACCGCGAAGCCGCGGCCGGCCAGCATGCCGAGCAGCTCGGGTTCGTTGGCCACCTGGCGGTTGTTCGCCGAGGCACCGCGTGTGACGTACACGGCACGGCCAGGCCCACGCTTGATCGTCCCGTCCAGCAGGCGTGACCTGAGGTAGCGCACCACCCACGGCGGGTTGACGACCGTACTGGCCGCAAGCCCCGGAACGACGAGGCAGTCGGCCCGAACGTGGGCAACCCGGCCGGCGTCGATCCGAACCGGCTCCGAGATCCCCACCAGGTCCAGCAATTCCCGCTGAAAACGCGTCTGGGCCGGCACGAACCAGCGATCCGGCGGCTCGATCCCAGGACACTGCTCCAGGACACCGAGCCGGGGCAGCACGTCCATGAGGAAGTGGTAGTAGTTGACGTCCCCGCGCGACGCCAGCACACCCAACCGCCCCGCTACCTGCCGCGGTGGTGGCGGAAACGGGTGCAGGAACAGCGGATGCTCGGTCGGCCGCGTGGTGCCGAAGTAGTAGCTCACCTCGTGCAGCAGGTCTCCCGCCGCGGTGATCACGGCCCGGTGCGGACCGAGCACGCGGGCGCCCGGCAGCTCGGCGACCGCCACCCTGGGAACGGATTCGCGGCGGCTGGTCTCGAAGGCCGGATGCCCGGCCGGCACGCCGAGCGGGGGCGTCCGCTCGAGGATCTCGGCCGGCCGTGCGACGAGGCAGCGCCCGCCGGTCGAGGTGGCCGCTCGTTCCATCGTGGCCACGATCCCGCTCGGCAGGTATCCGCCGCGCAGCCGGCTCAGTGGCCGACTGAAGATCGACGCGATACCCGTCGCGCGGGTGTACGCCGGTTTGAGATAGGGGTACAGCGGCCGGGCAGCCGCAGGCAGTCGCACCATCGTCGGACTAGCGGGCTCCGGGCGCCAGCGCCTCGCGGGACAGCCACGCAGTGCCGAGTTCGGCGGTGACCGGCTCGTCGCGGACGACGGTCAACCCGACGCCGGCGAACCATTCGCGCAACTCGCGCCAGGA
This sequence comes from Pseudonocardiales bacterium, assembly GCA_025465405.1. Lineage (GTDB taxonomy): Bacteria > Actinomycetota > Actinomycetes > Mycobacteriales > Jatrophihabitantaceae > RYN-117. Next base: position 16,127 of record JAODNL010000112.1, read on the forward strand.
CTGCCCGCCGACCTTGTGGTACTCGAGGACAAGGCGCCGCACCGACGTCCAGTTGCCGGGCGAGGAGTTGTAGACGAGGTCGTACTCGCCGCCCTCGCAGTCGAGCTTCACCAGGTCAATCGGTGCGGGCGCTGCCGCGACGACCTCGTCGAAGGTCACCGTCTGCACCTTCGTGCCCTGCCCCTCGGGGACGGAATGCCCAGCGCCGGCAAGCCCGTTGGTGCCGCTGCCGCCGCCGTTGTCGTCGAACACCGCGTATCCCGACTGGCCCGCGAGAGCCTGCTCGAAGGCGGTGATGCGCTCGGCGAAGCCGTTCTGCTCGACGTTTCGACGCAGGAACTCCACGGTGGTCGGCGAGGGCTCGAAGGACTGGATGTTCGCACGTCCGTGCACCTGCGCCAGCCGGCACGAGAACGTCCCGACGTGCGCGCCGACGTCGAGCACCTGGATCGGCTCGTGGATCAACGGACCGAGGAACCAAGCGAGGCGATAGCAGTCCTCGGCGAAGATCTCGTAGATCGGGACACGGGCGCCGGGCCGGTTCGGGGTGTCGATCCGCAGCCCGGTACGGGTGGCGAAGCGCAACGTGTCAGGCCCGCGACCGACCCGTTCACGGGCCATGTCGGAAAGCACCGAGGTCCAGTTCGTGAAAGCCCGCGGCGTCTGGGTCACCCGCCGTGCCTCATGCGCCAGGACGAGCCACTTCTCGTGCAGGGTCACGACCGGCCCGCCACGACCCGGACGGCGCGGACATCGGGACGAGATCGCATGGGCACATGATGCCCTAGGTCGTGACTGTGCGCCTGCTGACCACGAGCCGGTTTCGACAGGTCGATCGGCGCGAACCTGCGTAATCTGTCTGGACGTCGTCTCGGAGCCGGAGGAGACAGCTCAGATGATCAGGTCGCGAGGATGAGGGCACCGGGTGGGGGAACCACCACGGTCGCTGTCTCGGCGACGCTGCTGCTCGCGCTCGAGGCGCTGGGCCTGTACGCCGGCGGCGGCAGCCGGGTCGTCGTCGCCGGCCTGATCGTCATCATCGCCGCGTTGACCTTGGCGCGAGTGAGCCTGCCCACGGTCGGGATCGGCGCCGCCTGCATCGCCTCGTTCACCCTTCCGTGGAACGGGTTTCTGCTCGGCCCGGTGCGACCCGGTGACCTGCTCACCCTCGTCGCACTGATCTGCTTCGTCGCAGCCGGCATTCATGGCTCGTTTCCGAGGCTGCCCTGGTGGGTGTCCCAGCTGGGGCTGGCGATCGTGGTCGTGGCTGTCGTCAACCAGCTGCTGCCGACCGATCCGCGCTATCTGGCCGGCCGGATCATCCTGGGGCCGAACGGCCTTCCGGCGCTGGACAACCAGTCGAACCTCGGTGTGGCGTTCAAGTTCCTCGTTGCCGTGCTGGCGATCCCTGTCGTGTTCAGCTTCGCCTCGATGCACGACCGCCGAGCCCTGCGTTGGTTCGCCGTGGCATACGCCGGCGGCACATCGGTCTCGGGACTGGTCGCGTTCAGCGACCACCTGGGCATCACCACGCTCGGGCACCAGTTCACGCACAACCTCGACTCGACGAGCCGCGAGGGCGGCTTCTCCAACCACCCGAACTTCCTGGCCGGCAGCTGCATCCTGGCGATCGCGACGGCCATCTGGCTGGCCGCCTCGGGTGATCGCCGAAGCCGCCTGATCGGCATCGCAGTACTACCCGGCATCGTGCTCGGCACCTACGCGAGCGGGTCGCGCGGCGGCGCGGCCTGCCTCGTGCTGGCCATGGCGATCAGCGTGGTCGTCATCCCGCGCCTGCGTGCTCATCTGACGTCGGTCGCGCTGGTGTGCGGGTTCCTCGCGGTCTCGGCGTTCGTGGTCTTCCCCGGCTTCGGCTCCGCGGTCCTCAAGGCGACCCGCCTCGTCGGCGGCGGGGCCACCACCGAAGGCAGCAACATCGCGCGTGCGGCGGTCGGAGCCCAGGGCCTGCACGACTTCGAGCACTCGCCGTTCGCCGGCATCGGGCTGCAGGTCGCAGCCCAGGCACAGAACGTCTACCTGCAGGAACTCGCGTCGGGCGGCATCGTGCTGTTCGCGGCGATGTCCATCTATGTCGGCGCGGGAATCATCGCCGCGCGGCGGCTGATGCCCTATCACGACCTCGCGGCGCCGCTGCTGGCCACGGCGCTCGCGGCCGTGGTCTTCAACGCGCTCGAGGCGAGCCTGACCGACCGCTTCTCCTACGTGCCGATGGGGCTCATCGTCGCGCTCGTGATCCAGCACGAACGCGAGAAACGCGCCGCCGCCGAACTCGACGAACCGCCGACCGTCAGGTCCGCGACGTGGCGATCAGTCCGAACGTGGTCGGAACGCCGAGACGTTGCCCCCACGCTTGCAGCCAGCGGCCCTGGGTAGAGAAGTACCGCCACAGTTCGACGTCGCCGAAGCTGGACCGGAGCAGCTCGGTCAGGCCCTGCTCGTCCACGCCGTTGCGCACGACGTGGTACTCGACCAGGTCCGACGGGTTCTCGTCGTCGAGCACGCCCCGGAATCGGCGCAGCTGCGTGGCGAACCCGTGCCGCCAGTTGCCCTGATGGATCCGCCAACCGAGGTACAGCACCCGATCGGCCTTCACGCCCGCCCACGTGCGGCGCGGGTAGTACAGCGGGTCCTGGAAGGACGCGAAGCTCCCGCCGGGCTCGATGATGTCGATCACCCGCCGGACGAACGTAAAGTAGTCGGGGATGTGGTGCAGGACCGAGACGCACAGCACGAGGTCATAGGTGCCACCATCGGCGAACGCGGCGTCGCCGTCCGCGTCGAAGAGCAGCCGGACATTCGGGTTGCCGCGAAAGCGCTCCTGCAGCAGCTGCAGGCTGGGCCGGCTCATCTCGGTGACAGTGACCTCGGCACCCATCGCGATCACGTGATCGGTGAACGCGCCATGTCCGGCGCCGACCTCCAGCACCCGGCAGCGACCCGTCTGCGCGAAGCGGTCGGCCACCAGGGCGCGGATGCGCGAAAGCACCTCGTTGCGCAGCTGCGGGTGGGCTAGATGCGGCGAGCCGGACTCGTAGTCGTGACCGTGGCCGTGCACGGCCTCCTGCGAATGCGCGACGTTCGTGAAGTGCTCGTCCAGGCCGGACTCTTCGGGGATCGCGTGCCGCGGAGCTCGGTCGACATCGTCAACCATTGGCATCGTCAGCCATCTGCACAGCACTCCCCAGCCGTCGGATCACAGCAACGGTGAGGCTAACGCACGGTTGCCCGTCGCGCGCTTCGAAGGGCGGACTCCCTTCCGGTCACGTATGATCGCGCATGCATGCCCGAGCTTCGGGCTTCTCGACCCCGCCTGTACGAGATCGGCAGGATCGCGTTGACTGATCAGTCGCTCGACGAACTCGGCAAGCAGCGGGATCGCGCGCTGGTTCATTCGGCCGCCGCGACCATCCTCGCCAAAATCGTCGTGTCAGCGTCCTCGGTGCTGACGTTCGCGATCGCCGCCCATGCGCTGTCCAAGCCGGAACTCGGTGTTGTGGCGGTGCTCACCCTGCTGGTGGTCTTTCTCGGCTTCGGCGATCTCGGCCTCGGCACGCTGATGATGACCCGGTTGCCGGCGGCGAACGCACGCAACGATCAGGCCGAGATGCGGTTGGTGGTCGGTGCGACGTTGAGCGCGCTGAACGGTGTCGCCGTGGTGGTCGCGGGCGTGGGCGGTGTGTCGGCCTACCTGCTGCCGTGGCCGTCGATCCTCGGCGCCGAATCGCTGCCCCAGTCCGACGTACGGATGTCGGTTCTGTGCTTCTTCGTGCTCGGCGGCATCGCGATCCCGGCGTCGGTCGGCTCGCGCGTGCTCTCGGCGATGCAGCGCGCTTCGGTCGTGCGCGCGTGGAACGCGGCGGCGGCTGTCGTGGCGCTCGTGCTCACGATCGGCTGCGCGCGAGCCCACGCGCCGATGTGGAGCTACGTGGTGGCGATCGCCGGCGCGATGGCCCTGCTGCCCTTGATCCAGCTCGTGTGGATCTTGACCAAGACCTATCCGGACCTTCGGCCGCCCGCGCTGTTCATGCCGCTGCCGACCACGCTGGCCTACCTCCGTTCGGCAAGCCAGTTCGCCGTGATCAGCCTCGGCTGGCTGATCGCGTACTGCATCGATTCGCTCGTGGTGTCGTCCACGCTCGGCGCGGCAGCCGCGGCCGTGTTCTCAGTCGCGGCACGAATGTTCAACCTCGTCGGCGGCACGTTGAACATGGCGGGGCAGCAGATGTGGCCGGCCCTTACGGACGCGATCACGCGGGGCGACGTTGCCTGGGCCCGGTCGCGGTTCCGCGGCTCGCTCATCCTGTCGACCGCAGTGAACGCAACGGCCTGCCTGCTGCTGGTGATCCTCGGTCGGCCACTGGCGCGGGTGTGGGTCGGGGCGTCGTTGGCACCGCCGCTCTCGCTGCTGATCGTCATGGCGGTCTGGACGGTCTACCTCACCGCAGTCAACCAGGGCTCCTACCTGCTCACCGCGGTGGAGCGGGTCCGCATGCTCGCGGTCACCGGGCTGATCATGGCGCCGGTCAACCTGGTTCTGTCGATCGTGCTGACGAGGACCTACGGAATGACCGGTCCGATCCTCGGCAGCATCTTTGCGATGGTGCTCGTGCAGTTCGTACCGGTGGTCGTGCTGTGCCGGCGCGTCTTCCACCAGCTCGACGATCCGACCGTC
>JAODNL010000119.1 GCA_025465405.1 Pseudonocardiales bacterium
GCTGATCCCGAATCTGATCCGAGCCATCTACGACCCGATCCTGGCCGCGGGCGGGGTCGGCAGCGCGGGCTCCAACGGTGGCGCGACTGCGCCGGCGTACAACGCCCTGCCGATGCAGTTCGTCAACACGCCGAACTCGGGGGGCGCCCACCTGGGCAGCTCGTACGACGGCGGTTACGAGAGCTACCTCGTGTCGAGCCTGCAGCAGCTTCTGGGCCAGCCACCGGTGGACGGATTCGGGCCGGAGATTACCGGGCGCGAATGTGCTGGCGGCCCGTCGACCTGCGCCGCGACGATCGACGCCGCGTTGCTGTCGACGTACGCGGCCCTGGTGACGGCGAACGGCTCGCCGAGCGTCGCGTCGTGGACGGCGTCGTCGGCGTCGCACGCGGCCAACCAGACCATGCCGGTCTACGACGCGATCCAGTTCCGCACGCTGGGAATCGTCGGCCAGCCCGCGATCGACTGGCAGAACCGGCCGACCTTCCAGCAGGTCGTGGAGTTCCCCCGGCACCGTCCGCGCTAGCCCACGCTCAGCTCAGGGCGAGCAGCTCGATGAACGTGCGGGCAGCCTGACCGCCCTCGTCGAGCGCGATCGTCAGCGCCGTCGGCACGTCGAGATCGTCGAGCAGGGCTGCGGGCACCAGCCCCGCGCCGGCCTGGCCGGGCTTCGCGGCGGCCGAGTACAGCGCGTCGAGGGTGGCCGCCGCCGCGTCCAGCCCGTCGGTCGAGAACGACCAGCCCGCCGCCCAGGGTCGGTTGAGGCACAGCAGCCGGATCGCCGCGGGCGGGTAGTCGCGCAGCAGGTCGTCGACGAGGACGAGGTTGCCGGTGGACTTCGCCATCTTGGCGCCGCCGATCGCGACCGTCCCGGCGCGCAGCCACGCCCGGGCGAACGGCGTGACACCGGTGGCGGACTCGGCGAGTGCCGTTTCGCAGGCGTGGTGCGGAAAGGCCAGGTCCGATCCGCCGCAGTGCAGGTCGACGACCGGGCCGAACAGGGAGAGCACCATGGCGGCGCACTCGGCGTGCCAGCCCGGCCGGCCGTCGCCCCACGGGCTCGGCCAGCTGACCTCACCCTCCTGCGTCGCCTGCCATACGGCGACGTCCAGCGGGTCGTCCTTGGCCGGGTCGTCGGGGTGGTCGTGGTACTCCGCCGCGAGCCGCAGCGCCTCCTGCCGGTCCAGGCCGGCCCAGTGCGCCGCGCCGGCCGTACGGGCATACACCGAACCGTCGCGCAGGTACGCCGCGTCGCGGGCCAGCAGCGCGGCCGCGAGCTGCAGCACCTGCCCGACGGCCTGGGACGCGGTCGGGGAATGGTCGGGGGTGCGCACCCGCAGGGTCGCCATCGTCGCCTCGAAGCTGGCCCGCTGGAGGGTGGCCAGCATGGTGGCCGGTTCGCCGCGCCGGCGGGCCTCGGCAAAGAGGACTTCGTCGACATCGGTGACGTTGCGGGCAAGCGTGACGCCGTAGCCGTGCCACCGCAGCGCGCGATCCGCGGCGTCGGCCCAGATGTAGGTGGCCGCATGGCCCAGATGCGTGACGTCATAGGGCGTGATGCCGCACACGTACATCCGCACGGGGCCGACCATCGGCATCGATGTGCCGTTCAGGCGTAGTGGCTTCGGGGGGTAGCTGTGCCGCGCGGAGGTCACGCACGCATCCTGCCAGCCCATCGGAGTCCCTGAGGGCGTGTACAGCGGGTGACAGGTATGTCACTGACAGTTCCGTCATGAAGTTCGATCTGTCCGGACGTCCCCCGTAACGTCACGCGCGTCAGGAGACGTCCACTGATCGGGCGGTGATGCAGCGCCGTGGTGGCCGAAGCGGTTACCGACGAGCTCGTGTCGGCTGCGCAGCGGGGCGACAACGCGGCTGTCCGTGTCATTTACGACGGTCTGGCCCCCGTCGTCTACGGCTATCTGACGGCGAAGGGCGTACAGGACCCCGAGGCCGTGACAAGCGATGTCTTCGTGTCGGTCTTCCAGCGGTTGGAACGCGTGACCGGTGGTGCCGCGGGTCTGCGCAAGTTCGTGCTGTCGATCGCACATGCCCGCATGGTCGACGACGTGCGGCGCCGGCAGCGTCAACCCGTCCCGGTCGAGTACGAACCGGCCACGGACGACCGGGTGAGCGACTCGGCCGAGGGCGAGGCCATGCGCGAGATCGGCACCGCACGCGTCGTCGCGCTGCTGGGCGAGCTGCCGGCGGCGCAACGCGAGGTACTGCTGCTACGGGTCATCGCGGACCTGTCGATCGAACAGGTCGCCGAGATCACCCAAAAGTCACCCGGCGCCGTAAAACAGCTCCAGCGCAGGGGCCTGCTGGCGCTACGCGCCGTGCTCGAGAGCGATGGCGTAACTCCCGGATGACCGCCGACGATTGCCAGGACGACATGAATGACGGTTTCGCTTCCCAGCGGGACGGCGATTCCTCCGAATCAGCCGTCGCGCCGACGCCCGACCGGGTCGACGAAATCTATTCGGCCCGGCTGTCGGACTTTCTGATCACGCTGCGCTCGCTCGGATCCGGGCCGCCGCCCCCGCCGTCGGCCGAGCTGAGCGCGATCCTTACCGCCACCGGACCGCGGCACGCTCGGCCGGGGCGCATCCGTCGCCACCGCAGGGTTGTGGCCGGGGTGGTGTTCGTCGGAGCGATGGGTGCCGGCCTCACCGGCGTCGCCGCCGCGGCTGGTAACCACGCTGGCAAGTCGAGCACCGACGTGGCGCGTCCGAACACCACGCCACACCAGGTCGCGCCGCTGAACCCGGTTTACGCCGGCATTCCTGCTCGAACGCCGATGCCGAGCGCGCCGCACCCGCAACCGCCGGTCGCCGCGCCCCCGGTCACCCCATCGCGGCCGTCGCACGCCACTCCCGCGGAGACCGCCGACGAGACCACCCCCGGGACCGCACACGAGACCACGCCGGAGACGACGCACGAGACCGCGCCCGAGACGCCGCAGCCGCGAGAAAGCGACAACCGTCGTGAATCGGACTCCGCTTCCCCGCATCCCGAACCGCACACGCCCGATCCCAGGATCGGCGATTGATTTCTGTCCGTGCTCAGACGTAACCCTGCGCACATAGCTGTCGATAACAAGCGAGACATCGTTTGCGCTCAGCCCGTACCCGATCATGCTGCCGATCCGGAGCCGGATCCGCGTTCGGCCGAGAAGGAGGACTGGTGAATCGTCGCGTCCGGGTCGCTGTCTCGCTGACCGCTGCCACGATGCTTTCGGCCGGTGCGGGTGTTGCCCTCGCTTCCGTGCCGGGCACGCACACGAGCACCCCCGCAGCACATCCAGCACGCCCGGCCGCCGCAACCACGGCCAGCGACGCCGCGGCCCGACGCGAACTGGCCCGCTTGACGGCCCTGCTCGGCAGTTCGACATCCCGAACGGCGAACCTGCGCGCGCTGATCATGCGGCTGCGCGCCGAGATCGAGAAGGCGCACAGCGCCGCGCCGCTGCCAGCAGCGGTGCCGGCCGTCCGGCCACGCAGCACCCCGGATCCCACGACGAGCGCCCCGGCACCATCGCCCGGCCCGACCCGACAAGCCCGCCCGGCTCCCTCGCACAGCACTGCACCCCCGAGTACGCCCAGCGACGTCCCCAGTGACACACCGACTCCGACCCCGACGCCCAGCGGATCCCCGACCCGTCCAGGCGAGCCCGATGACTGACCGGCGGACGCGCTGGACGAGCCTGATCATCACGGCCCCTGGTGCGGCGGCGGTTTTCGGGGCAGCGACAGCGTGGGCGTTGCACGCTGCACCGGTGACCCAGCAGCCAACCGTCGGCGGCACGTCCAGTCCCCGGCCGGCGTCGCCGGCAGCCAACCCGTCGATCGCCGCCCTGCAGCGTTCCGCCGCCGCCAACCGGGCCCTTCTGGCCCGGCTGGACCGGCAGGTGAACGCGCTGCGCGCGCAGCTCACGCCGTCCGCCGTCCGGGCCCGCGCGGGCTCGTCCCCTGACCCCGTCGGCTCCTCCGGCGGAACCGCGGCGTCGGCCGCAGGCCCTGCAACTCCCCCCACGCAGGGTCCCGCGGCTGGCGCCGCCCCGACGTCCGCAGCTGTGGCGCCCGCACCGCCACCGGCGGCGGCGCCACCGGCAGTGGCGCCGCCGGCAGCGCCACCTCCTCCAACCCAGACGTCCACGGGGGCGTCGGGGGGCGGCGGATGAGCTCACCGTCGGCCATTCCGTCGTTCCTCGAGGGGGCGAGCGACTCCGACGTAGAAGGAAGCTTTCGCGCGATGGCCTGCCGGGTCGTCGCCCGTATCGGGCTGCGCGCACGTGCACCGCACGCGGCCATCGACCTTGTCGAGGCGGTTTTCCGCGCGGTCGAGGCCCAGTGCACCCGGTTCGACAGCGACAGCCCGCTGATGCGGGCGAACGCAGCGGGCGACGGGTGGCAGGTGGTACCGGAGTACTGCTACGCGGCGCTCGAAGAGGCGGCGCTCGCGCATATCCGGACCGTCGGCCTGTTCGATCCGCGGGTGCTGCGCACGTTGCAGCGACTCGGGTACGACAGGTCGCTGCCGTTCGACGCGGGTGATGTAACGGTCGCGGGCGCCGACCCGTCGCCGGTCGCCGGCCGGCGGGCCAGCACGGTGTGGCGCCCCGAGTTCGATCCCGACCGCCGGGCCGTGCGCGTCGGAGCGGAGCCGGTCGATCTCGGCGGGATCGGCAAGGGCCTGGCCATTCGATGGGCGGCCGAGCAGATCGCGCCGTCGTGCCCGAGCTTCCTGATCGAGGCCGGCGGCGACTGCTACCTCTCCGGCGACGGTCCGCTCGGCAACGGCTGGCAGGTCGGCGTGGAGGACCCGCGGGGTGGCGATCGCCCGGTCGCCGTCCTGAGCCTGCGCGACACGGCGTGCGCGACGTCCTCGATCAGGGTCCGGCGGTGGAAGGTCTCAGGTCGTCCGGCCCATCACCTCATCGACCCGCGCACCGGGCGTC
>JAODNL010000173.1 GCA_025465405.1 Pseudonocardiales bacterium
TACGGCAACCGGGTGTCGCTGGCGAGACTGGGCATCGACGTGCGGGGCCGCAGTCGGCGGCTCACAGTCAGCTACCGGACCACACACGAGATCCTGTCCTGGGCGGTGTACGTCCTCGGGATGGCGCCCGCGGCCGGCTTGGACGACGAACCCGATGCTCTCGACGGCTACGGATCGCCGATGCACGGCCGGCGTCCTGTCGTGCACCGTTTCCCTGACCGCGATGCGGAGATCGACGCCCTGGTCGCGCAGGTCCGCGCCTGGCTGAACGACGGTGTCGAGGCGAAGGCCATCGGCGTCGCCGCCCGGGTCAACACCCTCGTCCAGCGGGTGAAGACCGCGCTCAAGAAGGCGGGCATCACCGCGGTCTCAACCCAGGCGACCGGCGACGGTGTACGCGTCGCGACCATGCACGCGATGAAGGGGCTGGAGTTTCGCTGTGTCGCGGTCACCGGCGCGGACGAGGAGCTCGTCCCGCTGCCGTACGCGGTCACGCCGGCGGAGGACGACCGCGCCGCATACGAGGAGGACCTGCAGCGCGAACGCTGCCTGCTGTTCGTCGCCTGCACGCGGGCACGCGACCGCTTGTACGTGACCCACTCCGGCACACCGAGCCCGTTCCTGCCGCGCTGACCGAGGAGTCCTGATGCAACCCCTGCGTGTACGCGTCCGGAACGTGCGGAGCGCCGGTGACGTGGAGCTGTACGTTCGGCCGTTCAATGCGCTGATCGGGCCCAACAACGCCGGCAAGTCCACGCTGCTCGATGCGATCCGCTTCTTCTACGACACGCTGCGGTGGGACGCCGAGCGCGATCGGCCCTGGGATTGCCCACCAGACGAACCGTCCTGGGTCGAGGTCGCCTACGAGCTGACCGATGAGGAGATCGAGCGTCTAGAGGCGGGACTGCTGACTGGCAACCGACTCGACATCCGCCGGTACTTCACAGGCGAGCGACGCGGCAAGTACTACTTCGTGCCGACGAATGGTGATGAGACATGGACCGGTTGGGGTGAGGTTTCCGGTCGCCTCGGCCAGTGCGTCTATCCGGTTAAGGATCAGACGTCCTTGGATGGGCCGTCTCCACTGCGTGACGTCATGCTCCTCGCCTTCTCCGACCGAGCCGTTGATGGCGCACTCACGGCGAGCAGCGATGCGCTGCAGAGCACGCGGCGGCTTATGGAGACGGGTCCGGTCACCGACTTGGAGAAGGCGTTAAGGGAGGCGCTCCGGCCCTGGGGGCTGTCCGCGAAGATCGGCATCGGTGAGCTGACGAACGAGTTCATCATCAGCCATCTCGTCGGCCTGACCATCGAGCAGGAAGGTGCCGGCCGCCCGATGGAGACTCAGGGCTCCGGGGTCCAGCGGTCTCTTGTGGCGGCGCTGATCCAGGCGGCGGCCCAGCTCCGTAGCGAGGCGGATGACAACGCGTTCCGCTGGATCCTCTTCGAGGAGCCAGAGGCCTACCTGCACCCGGCCCAGGTCGCCCGGCTCGCCCAGGACCTGGCCAGAATCGCTGCGGTCGGTAATGCCACTGTGACGATCACGACGCATGACCCCGGCGCGTTGTCCGCTGCCGAGTCTCCGCTGGAGGGGCTGGCGCGGATCCATCGATGGGGCACCCGGACCAGGGCGGTATCTCCGAATCCGGCGAGGGTGAGCGAGCTTCTGCAGGCGATACACCTGCGATCCGCCTACGCCCAGTCCGCCAACCACTGCTTCAAGAAGAAGCGGACGACACCCGCCGCCGAAGAGCACGCCCGCCTCCTCACCGATCTCGACACCCGACGCTCCGCGGCCTTCTTCGCCGACCGGGTCATCGTCGTCGAAGGCCATAGCGATGCGGTCTTTTTCGAATGGCTCGGGCGGCGGGGTCACCTGGCGGCGATCGGACCGAACGTCGGCGTTCTCGATGCGGGCGGCAAGTACGAGCTACACCGCGCGGTGTCCATCCTCACGCTCTTCCAGATCCCGCACATCGTCGTCTGGGACGAGGACGCCGCGATGCGGGCTCCCGGATCGTGGGAGCAGTACCAGCAGAAATGCCGTGACGACGCTGCCATGGAGACGCTTCGGGCCGCCGCCTCCGAATCGCTGGACGCGATCGGAACACAGGTTTCGATCGACGAGCTCACCGCCGCCGAGGATGACCCACTCGCCTACGAAGATGTCCCCTACGCCTACCAGGTGGAGCTCGACGATCGGGTCCATGCCCGCGACGCGAGCCCGGCTCTGCTCGGTGGTATCCGGCTGCACGGCACGATCGAAAAGTGGCTCGGCGTCGATCAGGAACGCGAAGGGGCATGGAAGGCAAGCAACCTGACAACTGCCCTAGGAGACGCCTTCGCCGATCCCTCTTCAGCCGTACGCGAGCGTGTATACGCTCTCGTCGGCCTGATCAGCGATCTCTTCGACGGACATGACCTTTCGGGCTACGCCGCTCGCCAGGACTTCGCTCAGTGCCTCATCCAACGACGTTTCGGGCCGCCCACCATCGACTTCGCCGCTGAAGCCGCGAAGCCGTCGCCCGATTCATGCCGTTGCAGGTCACAATGGCAGGCTGCCCTCTCCTCGTGAGGAGGGCCACGCCACTGGGGCGGGGACCAGGTTCTCAATGAGAGGTGATCAGGACCTCCAGCGTACGAGGGCCGTGCACGCCCTCGACGCGGTTCAGCTCGATGTCGCTCGTGGCCGACGGGCCGCTGATCCAGGTGAGCGGCCGTGACGGGTCGAGCCGCTCCAGCGCCTCGGGCACCGTACGGACGATCTGGTCCCGGCGTACGACGCACAGGTGGTAGTCGGGCACCAGCGTCAGCGCGCGGCGGCCCTGGTCCGCCGAGGCGTCCAGGACGATCGTGCCGGTCTCGGCGATCACCACGGCGCAGCCGGTGATCACGCCGTCCAGGTCGTTGAGCGCGGCGCTCGACAGCGGCGGGTCGTCGGGGACGGCCTCGGCCGCGCCCAGCCACTCCGGCGGGATCCCGGCCGGGACGGCCAGCCGCCGGGCGCCCCGGCGGCTCAGCGCCTC